>NZ_JBLUPY010000006.1:0-214657 GCF_048068215.1 Pseudomonas sp. NY15372 | reverse complement strand
TGAGACCGAAGCCTTCCGATACTACCTGAACCGTTCAACTCATTGAATCTCAAGGAGTTTTGCGTTTCGACTGCGTCGGAAGTGGGGCGCATTATAGGCCCCTGAAACGGCACGTCAACCGTTATTTTCAAAAAACATTACCAAACCGCTCTTGCCGGCGACCAGGCCCATTGCGCACTATAGTGCTCAGCCGTATTACATTACCTCTTAATAAGGATCACCCTCCTGCAATGAACAACCAGCCTCGCAGCCTGGCCGCTACGCTGTTCCCGATCGGCCTGCTGCTGATCGCCATGGCCTCGATCCAGTCAGGGGCCTCCCTGGCCAAGAGCCTGTTTCCCGCTGTCGGTGCTCAAGGCACCACGGCCCTTCGCCTGGTATTCGCCAGCATCATCATGTTGCTATTGCTGCGCCCGTGGCGTGCGCGGATGAGTGCCGCCACGCTTCGCAGCGTCGTCATCTATGGTCTGGCACTGGGCGGTATGAACCTGCTCTTCTATATGTCCGTACGTACCGTCCCGCTGGGTATCGCCGTGGCACTGGAATTCACCGGGCCACTGGCCGTCGCGATCCTGGCCTCGCGCCGGGTAGTGGATTTCCTCTGGATCGGCCTGGCCATGATCGGGTTACTGCTGCTGATTCCCGTCGGCCATTCCGGGCAGGCCATCGACCTGGTTGGAGCAGCCTATGCACTGGGGGCCGGGGTGTGCTGGGCACTGTATATCCTTTATGGCCAACGCGCCGGTGCCGAACATGGCATCCAGACAGCTGCTCTCGGCGTGCTGGTGGCGGCGCTGTTCGTCGCACCTATCGGCATCGCACATGCCGGCAGCGCATTGCTCGCACCGGCCCTGATTCCGGTGGCCCTGGGCGTTGCGGTGCTCTCCACCGCCCTCCCCTACAGCCTGGAGATGATCGCCCTGACCCGCATGCCTGCCCGTACCTTCGGCACCCTGATGAGCATCGAGCCGGTATTCGCCGCGCTTTCAGGATTGCTGTTCCTGGGGGAAATCCTGTCCCTTTCCCAGTGGCTCGCCATTCTGGCGATCATCACGGCTTCCGTCGGTGCGACCTTGTCCATGCGTAAGGAAACACCGACAGCTGTAGTGGCGGACTGACATGAGAAATATTTTCATTCGTTCAGACATTTCCCATTGTCCCTCCAAGCTAGGCTGATTAAGCTGTCATAAAAATTTGATCTTTACGCTATCTACTGTACAAGACAGGGACGTTGGGGTAATTCCAGGAAGAAAAGAGCGATAACGACGGGGCCAGGCATGCTGGTCGGCCCTGCATTTAAGGACAGGAATGAAACGTATTTTGCTCATCCTGGCCATCTTGGCCATTGCTGGATGCGCCGCCACCGCCAAGACCGAGGTGAAGCGGGGGAAGAAGGGGCTGCATATCAATTGCTCTGGCCTCTCCTCTTCTTGGGAGAAGTGTTACAGCAAGGCAGCCACGTCCTGCGGCAACCGCGGTTACAAGGTCATCGCCCGTTCCGGGGATGCGGACGAAGAGCCGGGTGACTACCTGTTTGGCATCAACCCGGCTGGCTACACCAGCCGCAGCATGATCGTCCTGTGCAAGTGACATGAAAAAGGGCAGCCAAACGGCTGCCCTTTTTTCGTTGGCGCATACCTGCCAGGTCAGACCGGCGCCGCTCGGGCCTGCAGCCAGGCCAGCGCCTCACCTTGGAGCAAAGGCGCCAGCCGCTTACGCACGGTTGCGTGATAGGCATTGAGCCATTGCACCTCCTCCTGCCCCAATAGCTCGAGCAACAGGCAGCGCGTATCGATCGGACAAAGGGTCAGGGTTTCGAACGCCAGGAAATCGCCAAAAGCGCTCTTGCCTACTTCCCGGTTGACTACCAGGTTCTCGATGCGCACGCCCCAGGCTCCCGGCCTGTAGGTACCCGGCTCGATCGAGCTGATCATGCCCGCCTGCATCGCGGTCTGCGGCAGCGTTGCAGCCTGGTAGGCAATGACTTGGGGGCCTTCGTGGACATTCATGAAGTAGCCCACGCCATGACCCGTGCCATGGCCATAGTCGACCTGATCCGCCCAGATCGGCGCACGGGCGATGGCGTCGAGCAAGGGCGAAAGAATGCCTCGCGGGAATTTGGCGCGCGACAACGCGATCATGCCTTTGAGCACCCGCGTGCAGTCCTGACGTTGCTCGAGGCTCGGCGTGCCGATCGGTACCATCCGCGTGATATCGGTGGTGCCGCCCAGGTATTGGCCACCCGAGTCGATCAGTAGCAAGCCATCGCCTTCGATCACTGCATGGGATTGTTCGGTCGCCCGATAGTGCGGCATGGCACCATTGGCATTGAACGCCGCGATGGTAGAAAAGCTCAGCGACACGAAATCCGGCCGACGCGCCCGCGCCGCGGTCAACCGCTCGTCGATGGTCAGTTCGGTGATGGTTTCCTTGCCCAGGTTCGCCTCGAACCAGGCGAAGAATTCGCACAACGCGGCGCCGTCCTGCTCCATGACCTGGCGGATATGTACCAGGTCGTGCTCACTCTTACGCGATTTGCTCAACGTGGTGGGGTTGACGCCTTCGACCAATTGCACGCGCTCATCCAACTGCCCGAGCAAGCCGCAGGTAACGCGGGTCGGGTCCACCAGCAGGCGGCTGCCCGGTGCGATCGCGCCCAAGGCCTGGCCTACCTCGGCATAATCGCGAACCTCGATGCCATCTGCCGCCAACACTTGCCGTAGATGCTCATCGACTTTATCCAACCCAACGAACAGGGTCGCCTGTTCCTGCCCGATCAGTGCGAAGGAAACGAACACCGGGTTGTAGGAGACGTCGCTGCCTCGCAGGTTGAATAGCCAAGCGATGTCATCGAGGGTGGCGAGGAAGTGACAGTCAGCGCCTCGCTCACCCAGCGTGCGACGCAACTCGGCCAGCTTCTGCGCACGGTTGACGCTGGCATAGGGAGGCAGGTGCTGGTAGATGGCCTTGCCCGGCAGAGCCGGCCGGCCATCCCACACCTTGCCCAGCACGTCCAGGTCGGTGCGCAGGCACGCGTCCTTTGCCCTGAGGCGCTCCTCCAATTGCCGGGCGGACGCCAGCGCCATGACCGCGCCATCGACGGCAACCGTACCCTGGGGCTTGATGTGCTCGCCCAACCACTCCAGCACTCCAGGCTGCCCAGGGAGCAGCTTCATCAGTTCGATACCACTGCCGGCGAGTTCCTGCTGAGCTTGCTCCCAATAACGGCTGTCGGCCCAGAGCCCGGCAAAGCCCGCCGTTACCACCAGGGTGCCCACCGATCCATGGAAGCCGGACAACCATTGACGCCCCTGCCAGTGGCCCGGCAGGTATTCGGACAAGTGAGGATCGGCCGAGGGCACCAGAAGGGCATCCAGCCCCTCGCTGACCATCACCTCGCGCACACGCGCCAGGCGTGCCGGCACGCTTTGCTGAATCGGGGACTGACTGTTCATGCGCACTCCTGCGGATACACCTTCGACTATTCCAGGGCGCTGATAATGGATCAGCCAGCCAAGGGCCGCAATCGCGACAAGGTACGCAATGTTTCCAGAATAACGAACGAGGATGCGCAACGGGCTGAGCCCATGCCACCGATCAACTGCGCTGAACTTTAGCCAGGCAAGCGGCTTCAGACACCATACATACCCAGCAGACAGCCATCGCCCATGCCCCGACCCCGTGACCCGAAAACCGCCGTCGTACTGCTCGATACTCGCGAGCACACGCCCGACCACGAGCACGCCGTCCACCTCAAGCTCGCTGACTACCTGGCGCGCCTGCTCGGCATCGGCAGGGCCGCGCCCGACCAGCCGCCTGTCAGCGACGATCGCTACTACTACCTGCCGACCGAAACCCTGGTCGACCCGCAGCGCTACCGGCCTCTAGGGATCGTGGACGAGCACGACCTGTTCGGCGGCCTGGTCACGCACCCCTTCATGGCCACCAAGGCGATCTCCCATCCTCTGCCAACCGGTGCGAGCTTTCCCCCTGGCTGGACCGATGCGTTCGCCTGCGACGCCCGCGAGGCCCTGCTGCGCGGCTACACGGTGTTCAGCAAGGCCGATGCCCGGCAGGCGGCGGCCCTGCTCCTGCGCGAGGGCCCGATCCGGGTCAAGCCAGTGCTGGCTTGCGCGGGTCGTGGGCAGCAGGTGGTCGAGCACGCCGGGGACTTGGAGCCGCTGCTGGCACAGATGGATGATGCGACGCTGGGGCTCGTCGGGCTCGTGCTGGAAGAGAACCTGGACGAGGTCGAGACCTACAGCGTCGGCCAGGCCTGCGTCGGCGACCTGGTGTGCAGCTATTACGGTACCCAGCGCCTGACCCATGACCACCAGGGTACCGAGGTCTATGGCGGCTCCGACCTGGTGGTGGTACGTGGCGGCTACCCGTCGCTGCTGCAGCTGCCGCTTGAAGACCACCTGCGCCTGGCGATCAACCAGGCCATGACCTATGAACGCGCCGCGCAACGGCACTTCCCTGGCTTCATCGCCTCCCGCCGCAACTATGACATCGCCCGTGGCCGGGACCACCGGCAGCGCCTGCGCAGCGGTGTGCTTGAGCAATCCTGGCGCCTGGGCGGAGCCAGCAGCGCCGAGATCCTGGCCCTGCAGGCCTTCGCCGACGACCCGGCCCTGCACCGAGTGCATGCCTCGAGCCATGAAGTCTTCGGCCTTCCCGAACTGCCTGCCGACGCCACACTTTTCTACCAGGGAAACGACAGTGAACTCGGACAATTCAGCAAGTATGCACGGATTCGCCACCATGACCATTCAGAGTGAATCAGTCGAGCTGCAGGTCGAGGACGACCGCATCGCCGGCACCGTGGTCAGCCCTGGCAGCAAGATGCCAGGCATCCTCTTCGTCCACGGTTGGGGCGGCAGCCAGCAACGCGACCTGGCCCGGGCGCGCAACATTACCGGGCTTGGCTGTGTGTGCATGACCTTCGACCTGCGCGGCCACGAGAAGACCGAAAGCCAGCGCCTGACCGTCACCCGCAGGCAGAACTTGGACGACGTATTGGCCGCCTACGACCAACTGGCCAACCACCCTGCCGTGGACGCGGGGGCCATTGCCGTGATCGGCAGCAGCTATGGCGGCTACCTGGCGACCCTGCTGACGACCCAGCGCCCCGTCAAGTGGCTGGCCTTGCGGGTGCCGGCATTGTATTGGGACGATGACTGGGAAACGCCCAAGCAGGCCTTGGATCGGCAACGCCTGAACAGCTATCGCCAGCGCATCCTGGGCCCTGCCGACAATCGCGCCCTGGCCGCCTGTGCCGAGTTTGGCGGTGACGTGCTGCTGGTCGAGTCCGAAAAGGACGACTACGTGCCGCACAACACATTGATGAGCTATCGCTCAGCGTTCGTCGCGGCCCACTCGCTGACCCACCGTATCGTTGACGGCGCCGACCATGCCCTTTCCAGCGAGGAATGCCAGAAAGCCTACAGCGCCATGCTCGCGTCCTGGATCGAAGAGATGGTCATCGGCGCACGCCTGGACCGCTATCCGCATTACGCGCCCTGGTATGCCTGAGGCTCGCCCATCTGGCACTGCAACCCGCCGTCGGCGCCGCGTACAAGGCTGCGCAAGGCCTGGTAGGCGGCGAAGTTGACGCCCCGCGCCTGATGCTGGCACAGCAGGTCGAGAAACGGCTCCTCCACGAAACAGTCTGCCGCCGCTGCCCATGCCTGACGCGATTGCCATTGCAGATACTGCAACACCCGACTGCCATCGTCGCTGGCCTGGATACTGACCGCCAGCAGCCCCTCGCAACGCATCGCCAACGCTTCGCTGCGCATCACCAAGGCCTCGGCCAGCGCCTGCTGCCGGGTCGCTGGCACTTCGTATTCGATCATTTGGGTGAACCATAGGGTGTTGGCCTGGGCCGCCATGGACTGTCTCCTTGCTCCGGGCGCTTGCAGCGCGATGGCTAGGAGGGTAAAACCTCGAGTTAAGTCAAGGTCAAGGAATTTCTTCCCATGCCAAGTAAAACGCCCTCTTGCGAAGAAAAGCTGCTGAGCGTCGGCCAGCTGGCCGCACGCAGCGGCGTGGCCGTCACGGCGCTGCATTTTTATGAAACCAAGGGGCTGATCCATAGCCTGCGCAATGCCGGCAACCAACGCCGCTACTCCAGGGCCACGCTGCGCCGCGTGGCAGTGATCAAGATGGCCCAGCGCCTGGGCATCGCCTTGGCCGACATCGCCCAGGCCCTGGACACCCTGCCCAAGGATCACACGCCCAATGCCGAAGATTGGGGCCGGCTATCGGCGCGCTGGCGTGACGATCTGAGCCGGCGGATCGACGAACTGACCATGCTGCGCGACCAATTGGACGGCTGCATCGGCTGCGGTTGCCTGTCGTTGAAAGAATGCCCACTGCGCAATCATCACGACCGCCTGGCCGAGGAAGGCCCCGGGCCGCACCCACCCGCCCATCAGGCGTCCGTGGCCTGCCCCGCGATCAAAGGCCAAACGCAATGTCAGGATTGAGCGATGAAGCGCCGCCGATAATCGCTGGGGGTCGAGCCGACGATGCGCTGGAACACCTTGCGAAACGCGCCCGGATCCTGATAGCCCACGCCCCACGCGATCTGATCGACGCTGCGCCGGGTGAACTCCAGCAACCGGCACGCCCGCACCACGCGCACCTGCTGGCAATACTCGGTCGGCCGCAGGCCCGTGGCCGCGCGGAAGCGGCGCAGGAAAGTGCGCGGCTCCAGGCCCGCACACAGCGCCATGCTCGCTAGGTCTGCCTCTTGTGCACCACTGCCCTGTAGCCAGTGCTGGACCTTGAGCACTGCTTCGTCGCCATGGTCCAGCCGCGGGCTGAAACGCGCCCCCGGCAGAGGGCTGGCCAGCGGCTCCACAGCCAGGTAACGGGCGGTTTCCCGAGCCAGGGTCGCACCAAGGAAACGCTCCAGCAAGCGCAAGCCAAGTTCGGTCCAGGCCATCAGCCCGGCAGATGTCAGGATGTCGCCATCATCGAGCAGCGGCTGGTTGGCCTCCACCCGCACCTTTGGGAAGCGCTCGCCCAGTGCCTGCGCATAGTTCCAATGGGTACTCGCCGCTCGCCCATCGAGCAGACCGCTGGCGGCGATGAAGAACACCCCGATGCACACCGAAGCGAGCACAGTGCCCTGCCCATGCCATTGGCAAAGTGCAGTACGGTGGCGCTCGAGCAGCGCGGGAGCCGGTGCCGATTCCAGGCTCGGCGGGATCACCAGGGCACGCAGCGCATGGCGAGGTTGCGCCAGGCTGTCATGGATGACCATCAGCTGCCCATCGTCGTCGACCTGCCAATGGCTGACACGCAAGCATGGCAAGTTGCCTTCGCCGAGCTCGGCGGCGACCCGGTTGGCCACCGCGAACAAGTCCGTCAGGCCATGCACGGCGGCGCCTTGCGCCCCCGGGTAGACCAATACGCCGATTTCCAGGGTACCGGGGCTGTCAGTTTTTGCCGTCATTGTGTCGATCGCGCCAATCCCAAGGAACTTCGCCCAAGCCTATAACTATCCTCAACCAACCACTACTGCCACAGGAGGCAGCATGAGCAAGCAGGCCCTGATCATCATCGACATCCAGAACGACTACTTCCCCGGCGGCAAGTGGACCCTCGACGGTGCCGACAGCGCCGCCGACAACGCGGCCCGCCTGCTGGACGCGGCCCGCAGCCGAGGGGACTTGGTGGTGCACGTGCGCCATGAATTCGACAGTGCCGACGCGCCATTCTTCACGCCAGGCTCTGACGGTGCGCAGATCCATTCCAAGGTGGCACCGGCCAACGACGAAGCCGTGGTGACCAAGCACCAGGTCAATGCTTTTCGCGACACCAACCTCAAGGCCTTGCTCGACCAGCATGGCGTTCAGGTCCTGACCATCGTCGGCAGCATGAGCCACATGTGCATCGACGCGGCCACCCGCGCGGCGGCCGACCATGGCTATCAAGTGGCAGTGGCTCACGATGCCTGCGCGACCCTGCCCCTGGACTTCGCCGGCATGCAGGTACCCGCAGCGCAGGTCCAGGCGGCCTCCATGGCGGCACTGGCCTTCGCCTATGCCCGGGTCGAGAGCACCGAGCAACTGCTCGCCGAATACCGCCGCTAACGCGCCTAGATCACCACGTTGCGCACGAACCGCGTGGGCTCGCTGGCATCGTTGCGGTACACGTACTGGCAGTTGCTGGGAAATACGTGGAAGTCGCCCGTCTGCAAGTGCAGCTCACGCCCCTCGATGACCAGTGTCAGGCAGCCGGCAGCCACATAGATCTGCTCGCTCCAACCCTCGGCGTCGGCTTCGCTGGCGTACGCCTCGCCCGGTGCCAAGGTCCACTCCCAGAGCTCGACCTCACGCCGGGCTGGGCTGCTGCCCAGCAGGACGGCCTTGCTCTCGATATGCTCGCCGGCCCAGGCCAGTTCGTTTATGCGGCTGGGGTCACGTCGGTCGGGGGCCTGGATGAGCGTGCTGAACGCCACACCCAAGGCTTCGGCGATCAGGTCGAGGGTGGTAAGGCTGACATTCTTTTCGCCCGCCTCGATGGCCACCAACATTCGCCGACTGACCCCGGAGCGCTCGGCCAGGGCCGTCTGGCTCAGCCCGGCGCCGTTGCGCAGCTGGCGAACGTTCTGGCTGACATGTTGCAGCACCGACGCCCGGTGCGAAGAATTTTTGTGCACTATATTGCTCACAGGTAGGAGTTGCGCAGTATACTGCCCACTTTGCGGCGATTGTGCGCCGCCCCTGCCGAGTAAGCAAGCCCATGAGCCAGCCCAGCCAGCACACCCAACCCGCCGCCTTGCGCCTGAGCAAGGCGGAACTGGTGCTGGTGTTCATCACCATGCTCTGGGGCGGCACCTTCCTGCTGGTGCACAATGTCATGACCGTCAGCGGCCCGATGTTCTTCGTCGGCCTGCGCTTTGCCGCGGCCGCCTTGTTCGTTGGCCTGGTCTCAGCCCGCTCGCTGCCGGGGCTGACCTTCACGGAATTAAAGGCCGGCATGCTCATCGGCGTGTCGATCATGCTCGGCTACGGCTTGCAGACCATGGGCCTGCAGACCATCAGCAGCAGCCAATCAGCCTTCATCACGGCCCTCTATGTGCCCTTCGTGCCGCTGTTGCAATGGCTGGTGCTCGGGCGTCGCCCCGGCCTGATGCCGAGCCTCGGCATCTGTCTGGCGTTCGTCGGGCTGGTGCTGCTGGCCGGCCCGAACGGCGGCACCTTGCATTTCAGCGAAGGCGAACTGATCACCCTGGTCAGCGCCGTGGCCATCGCTGGGGAAATCATCCTGATCAGTCGCTATGCCGGCCAGGTCGATGTGCGCCGGGTCACCGTGGTTCAACTGGCAACCGCCTCGGCCCTGGCCTTCCTGATGATCGTGCCGACCCAGGAGGCCCTGCCGGATTTCTCCTGGCTGCTGCTTTGCAGCGCCCTCGGCTTGGGGGCGATGAGCGCGGTGATCCAGGTAGCGATGAACTGGGCGCAGAAATCCGTTTCGCCCACCCGAGCGACCCTCATCTATGCCGGCGAGCCGGTCTGGGCGGGCGTCGTAGGCCGCATCGCCGGCGAACGCCTGCCAGGCGTGGCGCTGCTCGGAGGCCTGCTGATCGTGATCGCCGTGGTGGTCAGCGAACTGAAGATCCGCCGCGCCAGCCAGGCCCCGACAGTGCCGCAAAGCGAAGGCCAGCAGGAACGCGAACCGGGCCTGTGAAGTGCCGGACAGCAGCTATGCTTTGAAAAAAACTGTTATAAAAAAACAGCTTGTCACGCCGCATTTATAGGATTGTGCAGCCGCTTGCGTGTTGGTGATCAACCGTGCGGCACGTATGATCTTTGCCAAACTCCTCCAGATTAGAACGCTATGTCCTTGATAGTGCTATTGCTTCTGCCGTTCGTGGGCAGTTGCCTGGCAGCTGTGCTGCCACACAACGCACGTAACACAGAGTCCATTCTTGCCGGGCTCGTGGCCCTGGCTGGCACCATCCAGGTCGCATTGATGTACCCGCAAGTCGCCCATGGCGGCGTGATTCGCGAGGAATTCCTGTGGCTGCCGAGCCTGGGGCTGAACCTGGTGCTGCGCATGGACGGCTTCGCCTGGCTGTTCTCCCTGCTGGTGCTGGGCATCGGCACCCTGGTGTCGCTGTACGCACGCTACTACATGTCGCCCCAGGACCCAGTGCCGCGCTTCTTCGCATTCTTCCTGGCCTTCATGGGTGCCATGCTCGGGGTGGTGATCTCAGGCAACCTGATCCAGCTGGTGTTCTTCTGGGAACTGACCAGCCTGTTCTCCTTCCTGCTGATCGGCTATTGGCACCATCGCAGCGATGCACGACGCGGTGCCTACATGGCACTGATGGTTACCGGCGCAGGCGGTCTGTGCATGCTGGTGGGCATGCTGCTGCTCGGCCATGTGGTCGGCAGCTACGACCTGGACAAGGTCCTGGCTGCCGGCCAACTGATTCGCGAGCATGCGCTGTACCCGGTGCTGCTGCCCTTGATCCTGATCGGTGCACTGAGCAAGAGCGCGCAGTTCCCCTTCCAGTTCTGGCTGCCCCACGCCATGGCGGCCCCCACCCCGGTTTCGGCGTACCTGCACTCGGCCACCATGGTGAAAGCCGGCGTGTTCCTGCTGGCACGGCTGTGGCCAGTGCTCTCGGGCAGCGAAGAATGGTTCTGGATCGTCGGCGGCGCCGGCGCCCTGACCTTGCTGCTGGGCGCCTTCGCGGCGATGTTCCAGAACGACCTCAAGGGCCTGCTGGCCTATTCGACCATCAGCCACCTCGGCCTGATCACCCTTCTGCTGGGCCTGAACAGCCCGCTCGCGGCCGTAGCGGCCGTGTTCCATATCCTCAACCATGCCACCTTCAAGGCCTCGCTGTTCATGGCTGCGGGCATCATCGACCATGAAAGCGGCACCCGCGACATTCGCCGCCTGAGCGGTTTGTTCCGGCTGATCCCCTTCACTGCCACGTTGGCCATGGTGGCCAGCGCCTCGATGGCTGGCGTGCCCTTGATGAACGGCTTCCTCTCCAAGGAAATGTTCTTCGCCGAAACGGTGTTCATCTCGTCCACTGCCTGGGTCGAGACCGTGTTGCCGGTGATCGCCACCCTGGCCGGCACCTTCAGCGTGGCCTATGCGCTGCGCTTCACCGTCGATGTCTTCTTCGGCCCCACTGCCCAGGACCTGCCGCACACACCCCACGAACCACCCCGTTGGATGCGCGCTCCCGTGGAGCTGCTGGTGCTGACCTGCCTGGTGGTGGGTATCTTCCCGGCACAGTCGGTCGGCCCGCTGCTGGCCGCCGCCGCACTGCCCGTGGTGGGCGGCACCCTGCCTGAATACAGCCTGGCCATCTGGCACGGCTGGAACGCCCCGCTGATCATGAGCCTGATCGCCATGAGCGGCGGTATCGTGCTCTACCTGCTGCTGCGTGAGCAACTGCGCCGCGGCCGCTTCCCGCACCCACCGCTGATCGAGCGATTCAACGGCAAGCGCCTGTTCGAACGCGGCCTCGTACACTTGATGCTGCTGGCCCGGCGCATCGAGCGGCTGTTGACCACCCGGCGCCTGCAGAAGCAGTTGTTCATGCTCACCCTGGCCGCGTTCGTCGCCGGCCTGATGCCCATGCTCTACAGCGGCTTGAGCTGGGGTGACCGGCCGAAAATCCCAGGTTCGGGAGTGTTCGTCGCGCTCTGGCTGATCGCCATCGCCTGCGCCATCGGTGCGGCCTGGCAGGCCAAGTATCACCGTCTGGCGGCCTTGATCATGGTCAGTGTGTGCGGCTTGATGACCTGCATCACGTTCGTCTGGTTCTCGGCACCGGACCTGGCCCTGACCCAGCTCGCGGTCGAGGTGGTGACCACGGTGCTGATCCTGCTCGGCCTGCGCTGGCTGCCGCGGCGGATCGAAGGCGTCTCGCCCTTGGCAGGCACCCAGGAACGCGCACGCCTGCGGCGTCTGCGCGACCTGTTGCTGGCCGTGCTGGTCGGCGGCGGCATGGCCCTGCTCTCCTACGCCATGCTGACCCGGCCGACACCCAACGACATATCGTCCTTCTACCTGAGCCGGGCACTGCCCCAGGGCGGCGGCACCAATGTGGTCAACGTCATGCTGGTGGATTTCCGCGGCTTCGATACCCTGGGCGAGATCACCGTGCTGGTGGCCGTATCCCTGACCGTGTTCGCCCTGCTGCGGCGCTTCCGCCCACCGAAGGAAAGCATGCAGCTGCCTGCCCAGCAGCGCCAGCTGGCGCCGGACGTGGTCACCGACCTGATCAACCCGCGCCACGCCACCGACACCGCCCTGGGCTTCATGATGGTGCCTGCGGCCCTGGTGCGCTTGTTGCTGCCGATCGCCCTGCTGGTGTCGATGTACCTGTTCATGCGCGGCCACAACCAGCCTGGCGGCGGCTTCGTCGCCGGGTTGGTGATGTCGGTGGCGTTCATCCTCCAGTACATGGTCGCCGGTACCCAGTGGGTCGAGGCGCAGATGAGCCTGCGCCCGTTGCGCTGGATGGGCACCGGCCTGCTCTGCGCCACCCTGACCGGTGCCGGGGCGATGGCCCTGGGCTATCCGTTCCTGACCACCCACACTGCCCACCTGCACCTGCCGGTACTCGGTGACCTGCACGTGGCCAGCGCGCTGTTCTTCGACATCGGCGTCTACACCGTCGTGGTCGGCTCCACGCTGTTGATCCTCACTGCCCTGGCGCACCAGTCGGTACGCGCCTATCGCCCGGGCACCCCGTCCAAATCCAGCCAAGCAGGAGCCGCCTGATGGAAGAAGTCATTGCCGTGGCCATCGGCGTCCTGGCCGCCTCCGGGGTCTGGCTGATCCTGCGTCCGCGAACCTACCAGGTGATCATGGGCCTGTGCCTGTTGTCCTACGGCGTCAACCTGTTCATCTTCAGCATGGGCAGCCTGTTCATCGGCAAGGAACCGATCATCAAGGACGGCGTGCCCCAAGACCTGCTCAACTACACCGACCCATTGCCCCAAGCCCTGGTGCTCACCGCCATCGTCATCAGCTTCGCCATGACTGCGTTGTTCCTGGTGGTCTTGCTGGCCTCGCGTGGCCTGACTGGCACCGACCACGTCGACGGCCGGGAGCGTGAAGAATGAGTGGGATAAACCAACTGATCATCGCCCCGATCCTCCTGCCGCTGGTGACTGCGGCATTGATGCTGCTGCTCGGCGAGAAGCGGCGCCCGCTAAAGGGCCGTCTGAACCTGTTGTCGACCCTGGCAGGCCTGGGCATCGCCCTCGCCTTGCTCAGCTGGGTGCGCAGCCAGGGGCAGGCCGAATCCATCGGTGTCTACCTGCCGGGCAACTGGCCGGCGCCGTTCGGCATCGTCCTGGTCGTGGACCACCTGTCCGCGTTGATGCTGACCCTGACCGGCATCGTCGCGGTCAGTGCCCTGCTGTTCGCCAGGGCACGCTGGGATGGCGCCGGGGCCAGCTTCCATGCGCTGTTCCAGATCCAGCTCATGGGCCTGTACGGCGCCTTCCTCACCGCCGACCTGTTCAACCTGTTCGTGTTCTTCGAAGTGCTGCTGGCCGCTTCCTACGGCCTGCTGCTGCATGGCTCGGGGCGAGCGCGAGTCAAGGCAGGCCTGCACTACATCGCCATCAATCTGTTCGCCTCGTCGCTGTTCTTGATCGGCGCCGCCATGCTCTATGGGGTGACCGGTACCCTGAACATGGCCGACCTGGCCTTGAAGATCCCCCTGGTACCCGAGGCCGACCGTGGCCTGCTGCACGCAGGCGCTGCGATCCTGGCCATGGCATTCCTGGTCAAGGCCGGCATCTGGCCGCTGAACTTCTGGCTGGTGCCGGCCTATGCCTCGGCCAGCGCCCCGGTGGCGGCGTTGTTCGCCATCATGACCAAGGTCGGCCTGTATGCCGTGTTGCGCCTGTGGACCTTGCTGTTTTCCGGCCAGGCCGGCGCCTCGGCGCATTTCGGCGGGCAGTGGCTGGTCTATGGCGGGCTGGCGACCCTGGCGGTCGCCGCAGTGTCGATCCTGGCCGCGCAGCGCCTGGAGCGCCTGGCCGCGCTGAGCATTCTGGTATCGGCCGGCACACTGCTGGGGGCTGTCGGTTTTGGCCAGCCGATCCTGACCGGTAGTGCATTGTTCTACCTGGTGAGCTCGACCCTGGCCCTGTGCGCGCTGTTCCTGCTCGCCGAGCTGGTCGAGCGCTCGCGTTCGGCCAACGAAGCGCCGCTGGACGACGAGGAAGACGCTATTCCACCGCCGCTGGAGTCACTGCATCCGCCCAAGGGCATCAACCTGGACGACGAGCAAAAGGCCGTGATCGGCCAGATCATTCCCTGGACCATGGCCTTCCTGGGCCTGAGCTTCATCGCCTGCGCCCTGTTGATCATCGGCATGCCGCCTTTGTCGGGCTTCATCGGCAAGCTGAGCCTGATCAGTGCGCTGTTCAACCCTCAGGGCCTGGGCACGCCGACCGACCAGCCCCTGTCCGCCACCGCCTGGGGCCTGGTGGCCCTGTTGATCCTCTCCGGCATGGCCTCACTGATCGCCTTCGGCCGAGTTGGCATCCAGCGTTTCTGGAAACCCGAGGAGCGCCCCTCGCCTTTGCTGCGCCGCTATGAATGCCTGCCCATCGTCCTGCTGCTGGGCCTGTGCATTCTGCTCAGCATCCAGGCCGAGCCGTTGCTGCGCTATACCCAGGACACCGCGGCCAGCCTGCAGGCCCCCGATACTTATATCGAGGCCGTGATGACGACCCGGCCGCTGCCTGGCCCAACCACGCTCGATGTGCAGGTGCAGCCATGAAACGACTGTTCCCCGCCCCGCTGCTGTCCGTGTCGCTGTTCGTCCTGTGGTTATTGCTGAACCTGTCGGTCAGCCCAGGCAACCTGCTGCTCGCGGCGATCCTGGCCATCCTGGCCCCCTTGCTGATGGCCCCGCTGCGGCCCCAGCACGCCCATGTGCGCCGACCCTGGGTGATCGCCCGGCTGATCGGTCGAGTGGGCCTCGATGTCATTCATTCCAACCTGTTGGTGGCGCGCAGTGTTCTTCTGGCCAGCAGGCGCCCTCCGCGCTCGGCCTTCGTGCATATTCCTTTGGCCCTGCGCGACGCCCATGGCCTGGCGGCGCTGTCGATGATCACCACAGTGGTACCCGGCACGGTCTGGTCGGAGCTGGCGCTGGACCGCAGCGTCCTGCTGCTGCACGTGTTCGACCTGGAGGACGAAGCGGCTTTCATCGAGCACTTCAAGCACACCTATGAACGCCCGCTGATGGAGATTTTCGAATGACCGGCCTGCTCGCCAATGCCATCCTCGCCAGCCTGTTCATCTTCGCCACCGCCATGGCCCTGGCGCTGGTCAGGCTGTTTCGCGGCCCCAGCGCCCAGGACCGGGTCCTGGCGCTGGACTACCTGTACATCCTGGGCATGCTGATGATGCTGGTGCTGGGCATCCGCTACGCCAGCGACACCTACTTCGAAGGTGCCCTGCTGATCGCCCTGTTCGGCTTCGTCGGCTCGTTCGCCCTGGCCAAGTTCCTGCTGCGCGGCGAGGTGATCGAATGAACGAAACCCTGGAGTTGCCATTCTGGCTGGAACTGATCACCGCACTGCTGTTGCTTGGCGGCAGCCTGTTCGCCCTGATCGGCGCCCTGGGCCTGCTGCGCCTGAACGACTACTTCCAGCGCATGCACCCGCCTGCCTTGGCCTCGACCCTTGGCGCCTGGTGCGTCTGCCTGGCTTCGATCCTGTACTTCTCCTGGGTCAAGCAAGGCCCGGTGCTGCACGCCTGGCTGATTCCGGTCCTGCTGTCCATTACCGTGCCGGTGACTACGCTGCTGCTGGCCCGGGCTGCATTGTTCCGTAAACGCATGTCCGGAGAACCGGTGCCTGAAGAGGTGAGCAGCGGGCGTGACCACGGCAATTGAGCCAGGCCACCAAAGCGGCAGGGACAACGATTTGCCTCACCCCTGGGTCAGGCGCTGCAGTTCCCGCCGCACCATGGCGGCGAACTCGGGCGGGCTGAGCTGGTACAACTCACCTGCCACCCAAGCCAACCAGCCGGCTCCCAACGCCTCGCGCATGGCCAGCAAACGCTCGGCCTGCGCCACGGCCTGAGCCTGGTGCTGGTGGTGGAAATGCGCTCTACCGGTGGGCGCGTCGTCGCTCATTCGCTGGCCTTGAAGGTGGTCAGCTCGCCCTTGCGCCATTTGGCGACCTTGCCGGTCACCGCCTTGAGCAGCTTGCCCAGGCCTTCCTGTACCTGTTGCTGGGCAGCGAACACCAGCATCACGCCATGCCCCTCGCGAAACACGATGCCTTCACCCTCGGGCACCGAGACGAAGGCGTAGTCGCCAACGCCATAGACGTTCAGCTTGATGTCGCGAAAGCGCAGCTCCAGCTTGCCACCCTCACGGCTAGGCAATACAGCCGCGCGAAAATGGTCGCCGACTTTCAATTCCAGGTGCTGTTTGTTATCGACGACCAAGGCATCGTCGGTGTCGATCTCGGCCATGTACAGGCCATCGGGGTTCTGCTCGGTGACATAGACGAAACGCCCTTGAAACAGCTTGGCCAACTTGGCCCGCAAATCGCCCAGGGCGAACAACGCGTGGGTATCCAGAGTACTGACTGCCAATGAAGAATTCCTCGAACCGGTTACAGGCACCCCCAGCCCAATACACAGGGGTGCGATCATTTCAAGTCGATGTCTGAAAGACTAATAAAGCGATGCGCGAAACGTCTGTACAGGCAGGCGATGCGGCAGGCAGGAATTATTACTCTAGCTTGCCAGCCAAGACCTCAAGACGGCTTTTCGGCAGTACTCCCTACAGGGAACGTAATGTCTGACAACAAAATTGCAGGAAAAGATGCAACAGATAGCGCCGGCCCTCGGCAGAACGGGCCCCGATATCCATCAGCACATTACAGGGGAAGAATATGCACGAAAACACTGAAATCCGTCGAGAGGGCCGGCGCATTTCTTCGGCCCTTTCGCGACGCTAGTGTAGTGTTTCAGCCGCAAACCAAGTAACGCAAAAAGCCCCAGGGATCGCTCCATGGGGCTTCTCGAACGCGTGGCGATCAGATCTGGCGCTGGTGGCGGTCGAGCTGCTCGTGACGCTCCTGGGCTTCGATGCAGTACTTGGTGGTCGGGCTGATCAACAGACGCTGCAGGCCGATCGGTTCGCCGCTGTCATCGCACCAGCCGAAGCTTTCGTCAGCGATACGGCCCAGGGCCATTTCCAGCTGGGGCAGCAGACGCTGGTCACGCTCGATGGCGTTGACCAGCCAGTGGCGCTCCTCCTCCACCGACGCGACGTCAGCCGGATCCGACGGGGTATCCAGGCTTTCGATGGTGTTGCGGCTCAGCTCGATGCGCTCGTGGGTTTCGACTTTCATCGCCTGCAGCAGCTCGGTGAAGAATGCCAGCTGTTCGGCGTTCATGTAGTCATCGGCCGACATGGCCAGCAACTGTTCCTTGGTCATCGATTTCTCTATGAAAATATGTGCATTTGGGCGATTCGGGAGCCACCGACGCCTACGCGTGGGCAGCAGAATTCTTCAAGCGCCAACCGGCACTTTTTTACAGGGGGCGGCAGTCTAAGGCGGCAAGCCGTGCGGGGCAACACCATTGATCCGCGAATTTGAGCGAAATACACCGGGCTATGCCTGCGGGCCGGCCGCCAACGCGTCGAACCGGCTCGCCGCTGCGCATCTGCAAGGCCTGCGTATCATCTGGCCTGGCAATAGTCGGCTACCGCTCCTTTGCCCAGTAAGACAGGCTTGCTAGGGGGCCGTTCATTTGTGGAGCCGTCCATGAGCAAGCTTTCCCAACGCCCCCAGAGGCCATACCTCGAATGTGAAGTGGCCATCCGCTTCGACTCACGCCCCGGCCTGTTCGACGTCGCCGCCCAGGTCCTCACCGAGCAGTGGATGACCCGAGGCCTGGCAGACCATGTGGACCCTGGCACTCTGTTTCTGGTCAGCCTGGGCCCAGGCGCCGCGCCGCCCTGCATCCGCCCTCTGAGCCAGGTGCTGGTAGAACGCTTCTGCCTGCGCCGCACCCTGAACCTGACACCCGATGAAGACTACCTCACGCCCGTCCAGGCGCATGACCCCAGCAAGGCGTTGACGCTAGACCTGCACCCCTTGGAGGTCATGATCAACGAATGCGGCCCGTTCATGTTGGAGGCCTACCAGCAGGCAATCGTCGATTTCTGGGGTTCTGTCGATCAAAAAGGCCAGACACCCTGGCAATGGTACAGCGACTATTTGCAGGAACAGTTCACCACGGCGCTGAGCGACACGGCACTACCACCCAAGGCCCGGGATGCAGCCCAATGGCTGCAAGCGCATCCCGTTCCTGGCATACGCGCCAGCCACGATCCTTCCCGCGTTGAGGTCAACAACCTGCGAATGGACATGATCATCGACTGGCAACTGGACCCGGAGCTGTCCAGCGCCCTGCTGATCGAGCAGACAGGTATTGCCCCGGGTCAGAACGTGACACTGCTCTACACGCCCACCGGCCTGTTGAAGCCCTTCGCCTCGCGCACCGCGCTACTGGCCCATGCTGCAAGGCCATGGCCGTCATTGCCAGGCGCAGCCGGTCCGATTGTGCACCTGGCAGCGCCAACCTTGCCGTACTTCCAGAGCCAGGCCTTGGGTCTTCTCGACCAGCAGTTGCACGCTTCGCAAGCCGCCGTATGGAAAGAGGGCAGCCCACAGCAGGCGAAGGACCTGATGATCGCGCTGGATCGCCTGACGTCGATGTTCGGCTTGTGCAGCCTTGGCAAGTCCTCGCTTTACCAACATCTGACAGCCCGCCTGCCCAGCTGGCTGAAGATGGCTTCGCCTGCCGAGCTCATACAGTACAGCACCCTGATCACTGAAGTCGCCCAGGCCTACCATGATGCCAAGTACACCTCCTGGCTCGATGGCGTGCCCGATGCCCAGACATTCGCCACCCAGCGGCTCGCAGCGCGGATCTCGGCGGACCACCCCGACGCCAACCTGGACCTGGCCTCGATCAGGGTCGTCAACGCGCAAGCGACCGTCGCCGTCCTGCCTGACCAGGAAACCATCGTCACGGACAACACGCTGCACACCGAGACCTTCACCCTGCCGCAACTGGCGATCAGCAACCTGGGGTTGCTGCGCCCAGGCAAGGTGACACTTCAGATGCTCAACGGGACCCAGATACCCCCATGGTTCGATGAGCACTACCTGCGCCGCCTGATCACCGAAGCAGACGTCGCCCAGCACTACCCGGCCATGCTGCGTACCACCTTGCTCGACGCCCCTGCGCAGCGACAGCACCGTGAATTCTTGCTACGCCAGCAACTGCATCGGCAACTCCCCGCCCTCGCCATGGCGTTGCACCTGGAGGGCAAACCCATCGACCTGGACATCAGTGCAGGCATTGGCGAGCTGTTCGACGATGCGCCGGATCGCGACACCCTATGGCAGCTGCGCGCCTTCGGGCTGCTCAGGACCTTGGACGCCAGGCCCGACCTTCCATTGAACACCTGGCTCATCGAAGCGCCGCGTGCCCGTAGCAAGCCTTGCCTGCTGTATCGCCCGCTGCATTCCGAGCCTTTGCTGGCCTTCAGCGACAGGCAGGCACTACTCGATGCGATCAGCAGTCCAGGCGCTTTGCAAGATGATCTGCTCGAGCGCTTGCCCGAGGAAGATCGCAAGGTCTATGCCTACGGTGGCTTCCTCGAGCCTCACCTGTTCTACCCGCTGGAAGACGATTGGGCGGTGCCATTCGGCAAGCCTTCGCCGGCGACACTGGCGACGACGCCTGCCCTGTCCGACCCTGCCCACGCCA
This sequence comes from Pseudomonas sp. NY15372, assembly GCF_048068215.1. NCBI lineage: Bacteria > Pseudomonadati > Pseudomonadota > Gammaproteobacteria > Pseudomonadales > Pseudomonadaceae > Pseudomonas > Pseudomonas sp. NY15372. Next base: position 194,836 of record NZ_JBLUPY010000006.1, on the reverse strand, counting down.
TTTACCAAGGTTGTATCGACGAGACCATCAGCCATTTCCAGGCCCATGCCCGCACCAGCGCCCAGGCCCGCTGGGATCGCTGGAAGTCCTTGGGTTGGCTGTTGCTCAATACCGCCTTGCCGTTCGTGCCCGAACCGCTCGCCGTACCGGTCTGGGCGATCCAGCTGGAAAGCGCTTTTCTCGAGCTGGTGGGTGGCCAACAGTCTCGTAGTCCGGGTGAACGCATAGCGGCCTTGGTGGAGTTCTTGCTCAACCTGGCGCTGCTGCTGTTGAACCATGCCTACCGGGGCATCGAACTGCAGCGCCAGGAAACCCCGAATCACGTCGGCCCGCCCCCCGACCTGCCAAGCGAATCGCTGCTGCCCACGCTGACGAACGCATCGCCTCGACAGATCCTCGACTTCTCCTGGGCCAACGCGACACGCACGCTCGATACATCCCAGCAGCAGGCCCTCGGTGCGCTTCGCGCGCAGATCCCGCTCGGTTCGCTGGGCGAGCCTATCCCTAGCGGCCCCTTGCAAGGGTTGTACTTGTACCAGGACAGGACCTGGGCTGCGTTGAACGGCACGGTCTACCAGGTCGAATACGACGCCGGGCGACAACGCCCGCGCATCGTCGACAGCAAGGACGAACTGAGCAAAGGCCCCTGGCTGCGACAGGATGAGGCAGGCCGCTGGCGCCTGGACCTTGGCTTGCACCTGCGTGGTGGCATGCCGTTGCACAAGCGGATCGAAACATTGCGGGCCGACAACAAGCAGGCACTGACAGCATTGGAAAACCAGATCAGGGATGACGTGACCTATCAGAAAAGCCAACGTGAATACCTCGACAAAGCCGCGCGACTGGCTCACAGGCAGGCGCCTGAAAGCATCCTGCGCAACTACCTCGCCAAGCTCGAGGACTTTTCTACGTTCTGGCAACAACACCTGGAGCGCCTGAACCGGTTCAATACGCTCAAACCCCTCCCCCAGTACAAGGTCAAGCGCGCCTACGCCCTGTCCCAGCGCCTTCGTTACGAAATGCAGATCCACCAGACACTGTCCTGGCTCCATGCCCCTATCAGGGAACAGGTCGATGCGATGGTCGCCCAGCAACAGCAAGGTTACGACCTGACCGAGACGGATGTGCAGAGCCTGGGCCAGCGCATCGATACGTTGCTGCCTGTGCTGGACAAGCTGCTGCTCAACAGCCAGACCCTGCTCGATGGCAGGGAGCAACTGGAGCGTCTGGCCAGCCTCTCGCAGCCGCAGATACTGGCGTACCTCAGAGATGCCCTGGTCGGCTGGGAGTTACTCAAAAGCCCGCTGACATGGCGCTGGGCGCGCATCGAGGCCGGTTTCAACCGCCTCACGCTGCTCGAGCGGCTCGACGAGGAAAGCCAATATTGGATCGAGCGTGGTGGTCACAGCATCGACCTGGCGTTTGTCCAACGCCAGCAACTGGCCGAGCTTGGCGAAGGCAAGGACGAAGTGGCCAGTCGCCTGGTCGCCAGCATCGACCGCCACCTCGGGGCGGCCCGCCGGCAAATGGACAACCTGCAATCACGCTTGGGCCCAGGCAGCAGTGCACAGGCTACCCTCGAGCGCCTGCAACAGGACCTGGATACCAGCTCGCAAGAGGTGCAGGCGCAGCTCGACACCTATGCTCAGATTCCTGCGCAGAACACTGTCGGCCAATTACGCAAGCAAGTCCCCGGCCTGATCGAGACCCAGGAAGGCGACGTACTGCTGGGCACTGTACATCCGGATGACGACACGGTCGTCGATGTGCCGGTGACCCCTCGCAGCACCAGCACCCGCAGCTACAGGCTGCAGGACGATCGCTGGGTCGAGATCAAGCCAGCAGCGCCCGCACGTCCCGCTCTCCCGCACAAACTCAAGCATCTGCTCAAGGACAGCCAAGCGCGCCTACGCGCCGCGCGCCAGGAACTGCAGCGCCTGGAGGAAAAGACGTTCAGCCAGTACCTTCCGGTCGAGCTCGAAGAACTGCTGCACGGCCAGCGCGGCCACCTGCGCACGTTGCGCGCTGCAATCGAGCAGCAGCTGACCCGCGACAACCAGACCGACGAACTCAGTGGCGACCGCGATGCGGCGCGGACCATCAAGGACCTGGAGGACCTGGACGCGCTGCTGACTGCCAAGGCGACCGAACTGCGTACCCGGGCAGCCCTGGAGCAAAAGCCACGTATGGCCGAGCTGCGGTTTCTTATCGCCCAGGGCACGGTGACGATCCGCGTCGAGCACCCACGCACCGAGCTCGCCCGGGTCAAGGGCAAGCCGGCGGACTACCTGGACGACTACGGGATCTACCATGGCGACGACCTGCTGTGGGTAGCGCATTTTCACTACCGATCGGCCGATGCCGACAAACGTGCGTTTGTCGCAGGGCACCTCAAGACGGCCAGCCAACGGTACGCCCAGGGTGCGAAATTCACCCACCCGGATACCGGTCAAACGGAAGATGTGCTGCGCAACCCGATCTCGGTGGCCGATGCCCAGCAGTACTTCTTCAGCCTCTGAAACAACCGGGGCGCCCAAGGCGCCCCGACTTCACTCAACGGTCCTTGAACTGCGCCTCGCGCTTGGCGATGAAAGCGGCCATGCCCTCTTTCTGGTCCTCGGTGGCGAAGGCCGCGTGGAACACCCGGCGCTCGAAGCGCACGCCTTCGCTCAAGGTCACCTCGAAGGCGCGGTTGACGCTTTCCTTGACCATCATGCTCACCGGGATCGACTTGCCGGCGATGGTCGCGGCCACCTTGAGCGCTTCCTCCAGCAACTCGGCCTGTGGCACCACGCGGGCCACCAGGCCGGCGCGCTCGGCTTCCTCGGCGCCCATCAGGCGGCCGGTCAGGCACAGCTCCATGGCCTTGGCCTTGCCCACTGCACGGGTCAGGCGCTGGGTGCCGCCCATGCCCGGCAGCACGCCGAGGTTGATTTCCGGCTGGCCAAACTTGGCGTTGTCGGCGGCCAGGATGAAGTCGCACATCATCGCCAGCTCGCAGCCCCCACCCAGGGCAAAGCCCGACACCGCGGCAATGATCGGCTTGCGACGGTTGGCGATGCGGTCGGCATCGCTGAACAGGTCCTCGACGTAGATCTGCGGGTACTTGAGCTCGGCCATTTCCTTGATGTCGGCACCCGCGGCGAAGGCCTTGGCGGAGCCGGTGAGCACCACGCAGCCGATGTTCGGGTCACGCTCGAGCTGGTCCAGGGCCTGGTTGATCTCGCCGACGATCTGTGCGTTCAGGGCGTTGAGCGCCTGCGGGCGGTTGAGGGTGATCAAGCCGACCTTGCCGTGGATGTCCAACAGGATGGTTTCGAATGCCATGCAGACTGCTCCTTCAAAGATTGCGCGCAATGACCATGCGCTGAATGTCGCTGGTGCCTTCGTAGATCTGGCAGACCCGAACGTCGCGGTAGATCCGCTCCAGCGGGAAGTCGCTCAGATAGCCATATCCGCCGAGCGTCTGCAAGGCATCCGAACAGACCTTTTCGGCCATTTCCGAGGCGAAAAGCTTCGCCATGGAGGCCTCCACCAATGCCGGGCGCCCGGCATCGCGCAGGGCCGCAGCATGCAGCACCATCTGCCGGGCCACGGCAATGCGCGTGGCCATGTCGGCCAGGCGGAAGGCCACCGCCTGGTGCTCGATCAGGGGCTTGCCGAAGCTCTGGCGCTCATTGGCGTAGTCCCGTGCCACCTCGAACGCCGCACGAGCCATGCCCACCGACTGGGCGGCGATGCCGATACGCCCGCCTTCCAGGTTGGCCAGGGCGATCTTGTAGCCCTCGCCCTCCTCGCCCAGGCGGTTGGCCACCGGCACCCGCACATTGTCGAACACGATCTGGCAGGTGTCGGAAGCGTGCTGACCGAGTTTGTCCTCGACCCGTGCCACCTGGTAGCCGGGCGAATCGGTCGGCACGATCAAGGCCGTGATGCCGCGCTTGCCAGCCTGCGGGTCGGTGACGGCGAAGACGATCACCACCCCGGCATTCTGCCCGGAGGTGATGAACTGTTTGCTGCCGTTGAGCACGTAGTGGTCGCCCTCGAGGCGCGCCCGGGTCTTCAGGCTGCTGGCGTCGGAACCGGCCTGGGGCTCGGTCAGGGCGAACGCCCCAAGCATCTGGCCGCTGGCCAGCGGCGCAAGGAATTGCGCCTTCTGCTGTTCGTTGCCAAAGCGCAGGATCGGCACGCAACCCACCGAGTTGTGCACGCTCATGATGGTCGAGCACGCACCGTCCCCGGCGGCGATTTCCTCCAGAGCCATGGCGTATGCCACATAGCCCGTGTCGCTGCCACCCCACTGCTCCGGCACCAGCATGCCGAACAGGCCAAGGCCGGCCATCTCCTCGATGGCCTCACGGGGGAAGCGATGCGCCTTGTCCCATTGCTCGGCGAAGGGCTTGAGGCGCTCTTGGGCGAAGCCGCGGACCGCGTCGGCGATCTGTTGTTGTTCGTCAGTTACCAGCATGGCTCACCTCAGTACAGGCATTCGACGGCCATGGCCGTGGCCTCGCCACCGCCGATGCAGATGGCCGCGATGCCACGGCGCAGGTTGTTCTGGCGCAGGGCAGACAGCAGGGTTACCAGGATCCGTGCGCCAGATGCGCCGATAGGGTGGCCCAGGGCACACGCCCCGCCATGGATGTTGACCTTCTCGTGGGGCAGGTCCAGGTGCTTCATGGCTGCCAGGGTGACCACGGCGAAGGCTTCATTGATCTCGAACAGGTCCACCTCGGGCAGGCTCCAGCCGGTGCGCTTGAGCAGCTTGTCGATGGCCCCGATCGGCGCGGTGGGGAACAGCGACGGCGTATCGGCGAAGGCCGCATGGCCGTGGATCACCGCCAGGGGCTTGAGGCCACGCTTTTCGGCTTCGCTGCGACGCATCAGCACCAACGCGGCGGCGCCGTCGGAGATGGAGCTGGCGTTGGCAGCGGTTACCGTGCCGCCTTCGCGGAACGCCGGTCGCAGCTGCGAGATCTTGTCCAGGCGCGCCTTGGGCGGCTGTTCATCGTCACGAATGACCCGTGTCTCCCTGCCCTCGGTGACTTCCACCGGCACGATCTCTGCGGCGAAACGGCCGCTCTTGATGGCCTCTTGGGCGCGGGTCAGCGAGGCGATGGCGAATTGGTCCTGGGCCTCGCGGCTGAAACCATTGGCCTGGGCGCAGTCCTCGGCGAAGGTGCCCATCAGGCGCCCTTTGTCGTAGGCGTCCTCCAGGCCGTCCATGAACATATGGTCGATGATCTTGCCGTGACCCATCCGGTAGCCACCGCGAGCCTTGTCCAGCAGGTACGGGGCGTTGGTCATGCTTTCCATGCCGCCGGCCACCACCACCTCGGCGCTGCCGGCCAGCAGCAGATCATGGGCCATGATCGCAGCCTGCATGCCCGAGCCGCACATCTTGTTCAAGGTGGTGCAGGTGGTGTGCTTGTCCAGGCCTGCACCCAGGGCGGCCTGGCGGGCCGGGGCCTGGCCGAGGCCCGCCGGCAGTACGCAGCCGAACAGCACCTGCTCGACGCTGTCGCTGGCGATGCCAGCGCGCTCGACCGCCGCTCGGATGGCGGTGGCGCCCAACTGGGGCGCGGTCAGGCTCTTGAGGTCGCCCTGCAGGCCGCCCATGGGCGTGCGCACGGCACTGACGATGACGATCGGATCGTTGGCGAGAGTCATGTGCGGTTCTCCTTACTTGGCAGCCATGCGCAGGGCACCGTCGAGGCGAATCACCTCGCCGTTGAGCATGCTGTTCTCGATAATGTGGCGGGCCAATGCGGCGTACTCCTGCGGGCGACCCAGACGCGGCGGGAACGGCACGCCGGCGGCCAGCGAATCGCGGACCTCTTGGGTCATGCCGGCCATCATGGGCGTTTCGAAGATGCCGGGGGCGATGGTCATCACGCGAATGCCGAAGCGTGCCAGTTCACGGGCCGCCGGCAAGGTCAGGCTGGCGATGGCGCCCTTGGACGCCGCATAGGCGGCCTGGCCGATCTGGCCGTCGTAGGCGGCAATCGAGGCGGTGTTGATGATCACGCCACGCTCGCCGCCTTCGTCCGCCTGCCCCTCGGCCATGGCCGCGGCGGCCAGGCGCAGCAGGTTGAAGCTGCCGACCAGGTTGACGTTGATGACCTTGGCGAAACTGGCCAGCCCATGGGGGCCTTGTTTGCCCAGGACCTTTTCAGCACCGACGATGCCGGCGCAGTTGACCAGCCCGTGCAAGCTGCCGAAGGCGCTGACAGCGGCTTCCACCGCTGCCTGGGCGGCCTGTTCATCGCTGATGTCGGCCACGGCGAAGCGGGCCTGCTCGCCCAGCTCACGGGCCTTGGCCGCGACCGCCTCGGCATTGAGGTCGACCAGCATGACCTTGGCGCCAGCCTCGACCAGCATCTGCGCGGTGGCAGCACCAAGCCCGGAAGCGGCGCCGCTGACGATGAAGTGTTTGTTGGCTATCTGCATGGTGTTGTTCCTTCAGGCGCTGGCGCGAGTGGCCAGCGCAGCGTGTTGTAGGGCGATTTCCTGGTTGCGCAGGATGAAGCGTTGCAGCTTGCCGCTTGGGGTCTTGGGCAGTTCGCTGACGAATTCGATTTCCCGCGGGTAGGCGTGGGCATAGAGGCGCTGGCGTACATGCTGGCGCAGGGCGTCTTCAAGTGCGGCATTGCCTTCGAAGCCCTTGGCCAGCACCACGAAGGCCTTGATCAGTTCGGTACGCTCGGGGTCGGGCTTGCCGATTACGGCGGCCTCGATCACGGCCGGGTGCTCGATCAGCGCGCTTTCCACATCGAACGGCCCTACCCGGTAGCCGGACGTGGTGATCACGTCGTCGCTGCGCCCGACGAAGCTGATGCTGCCATCGGTGTTGAGCTCGACCGTGTCTCCGCTCAGGTAGTACTTGCCGATGAAGGCCTTGGTCGGCAGGCCGTGGTAGCCACCGAACCAGCACAATGGCGACTGCTCACGATCGACTGCCAGGATTCCCGGCTGCCCGGCCGGCAGTTCGTTGCCCTGTTCGTCCAGTACCACGATGCGGTGGCCGGGGATAGCGAAGCCCGCCGAGCCGGGGTGCACCGGATGCGTCAGGGCGTGGTGATTGCACAGCACCATGCCCAGCTCGGTTTGGCCGTAGTGGTCGTGAATGGTCACGTCCAGCTCGTCGGCGAACCAGCGGATCACTTCCGGGTTGAGCGGCTCACCGGCGCTGCTCACGACGCGCAAGCGGCCCTTGATCGGTGCCGAGAAGTCGCTGCCGGCAGCGATCAGCAGGCGATAGGCCGTGGGCGAGCCGGCCAGGTTGCTGATGCGGTGCTTGTCGATGATCCGCGCACAGCTTTCGACGCTGAACGGTCCATCGTAGAAGGTGGTGGCATGCCCCAGGGCCAGCGGGCCGGTGACGGCGTAATACAGGCCGTAGGCCCAACCCGGATCGGCCAGGTTCCAGAAGTTGTCCTCCGGTTGCAGGCCGATGGCATCGCGCATGTAGCCTTTGAAGGCGACGATCGCTCGCAGCGGTACCTCCAGCGGCTTGGCAGGCCCTGTGGTACCCGAGGTGAACATCAGCAGGAAGGGATCGTCGCCGGTGCGCAGCACGGGCTCGCGCTCACCGGGCGCGGCATTCAAGGCGGTATGGAAATCCAGTTCGCCGGGCGTCGCCCCCACGGTGATGATGGTGGGGCAACCCGGCACCTCGTCCAGCTTGGCCCGATTGCCACGGTCGGTGACCACGACACGGGCATGGGATTGTGCGAGGCGGTGTTCGATGGCCTTGGGGCCGAAGGCGGTGAACAGTGGCTGGTAGACAGAGCCCAGGCGCCAGGTGGCCAGGACCGTGACCAACAGCTCAGGCGTACGCGGCATCAGACCGGCGACCCGATCACCGGCACCGACACCCAGACCTTCGAGGACATTGGCCAAGCGCGCAGCCAGCGCCTGCAACTGCTCGAAGCTGTAGTGTGCACCGTTACCGTCGCGATCTTCCCAGACCAGGGCGGTCCGATTGCCACCGACATGGCGGTCGCAACATTCGACACAAGCATTCATCGCATCGAGATTGCCTTGCAGCGCCTCCTCGACGGCCCGGCCGTAATCGAACGAACGGGCGGCTTCGGCGTAGTCACGCATCGTCAGACTCCTGGTTGTTTTTGTTGGAGTGCACCATTTGTCTGAGATGTTCGCGCCCGCCACCCAGGCCGGCAATGGCCAAAACTGTCAATCACGATGACCGGTTTGGCCGCAGGGCCGTTGTATCTGTGGAAGCAACTATCTTGAGTTGCTGCCCAGGCCCTATCGCTGGCAAGCCAGCCCCCATAGAACAACGCATAACTATTTGATTTTGCGGCCTTGTGGGAGCGGGCTTGCCCCGCGATTGGGCCGGGCCGGAATCACCGTCGCCTGGCAAGGGCTTCGCCCTTAATCGCGGGACAAGCCCGCTCCCACAGGAGGGCGGCGCTAGCCGCTTATTCTCTGTGGGAGCCGGCTTGCCAGCGACGGGACGCTACGGCAATGGCTTGGCGTCGCAGGCGCCGATCAGTTCGCGATAATGCCCTGGGTTGCAACCGAACCACTTGCGAAACGCCTTGTAGAACGAACTGCTGTCGGCGAAACCCAGGCGCTCGGCGATGGTCGCCAGGCCCACCTCGCAGTCGGCCAGCCATGCGATCGCCAGCTGGCGCCGCACACTGTCCTTGAGCCCCTGGTAGGTCTGCCCCTCGTCGGCCAGGCGGCGGCGCAGGGTCGAGGCGGACAGGCACAGCTGGCGTGCCAGCGCTTCGGCGTCGGGCCAGCCGGCCGGGTCCAGGGCCAGCAGGTCGTGGCGGATGCGCCGGGCCAGGCTGGCCGGGTCGCGGTACTTGACCAGGATATTGCCCGGCGCTTCGGCCAGGAACCGTTGCAGTTCCTCAGGCGTACGGCGCAGGGGCACGTCCAGGCAATCGGCGGCGAAGATCATGCGGGTGCGCGGACGGTCGAACTGCAGGTTCTCCGAGAACATTACCCGGTAATCGTCACAGAACGGCGGCTCGGCGCACCGCAGGTCGATGGCCAGGATCGGGATGCGCCGCCCGGCCAGCCAGCAGGCCACGCCGTGCACGATCATCCAGAAGGTGAAATAGGTAAAGGCGCGCCGGGGTTCGTCACGGGGCTCGTAGATGACGATCTCGGCCAGGCTCTGCTGGCGCACCAGGCTCGGTTGCAGGTCTTCGAGCATCAGCGAGAGGAACGCCAAGGCCGTGTCCAGGGCCACGCCCAAGGTCGGCTGCGCCATGCTCGCCCGACACAGGAAGGCCAGGCTCCCGGTGCGCAGGCCACGCGGGTCCATGGCGAAGAATTCGTCGTTGCAGCGCCGGGCCAGCAGACGCCAGAGCCGGGCGTAGGCTTCGGCAGTGACCCGGGCGTCGGGTTGTTCGAGCTCGCAGGCATCGATACCAGCGCGGGCCAGCAGGGGCGCATCGGGCTGGCCGGCCGGGCACGTCTGCAGCAGCGCTTCGCGCACCAGCTGCATGGAAATGGTGTCTTTGTCGCTCATTGGCCGTCTAGCGCCCGTGTCTTCTCAGCCACCGATCTTACCAGTGCGGCCCTCATCGCGGGGCAAGCCGACACGTATTGCATCGTCCTCAAGAACAGTGATGTGCCTGTGGGAGCGGGCTTGCCCCGCGATGAGGGCCGCCTCCTCAACAGAGACTCACCGCCAACCCCAGGAACGCCTGGATCAACCGCAGCTCACGGCGTCGCTCCAGGCAACCGATCATGTGCCGGTTCACCAGCCCCTCGCCACTCAACGGTCGCGCCACCACCCGCGGGTCATGCGCCACCTCCATCGACGACACAATGCCGATGCCAAGCTCTGCTGCCACCGCCTCGGTGACCGCCTCGCGGCTGTCCAGCTCCAGCAATACTCGCGGCTGCACCTTGGCCTCGGCGCAGGCCTGGTCGAAGGTACGCCGGGTAATGGAGCTGGGTTCGCGCAGCACCATGATCTGCCGGTCCAGCTCCGCCAGGGGCAGGTCGCCCTCGCCCGCCGCCCAGGGGTGGCCGACCGGCAGCAATGCGCACAAGCGCGACTCGCCCAGGCTCTGCAGATACAGCCCCTTACGCGGCTCGACCTCGGTCAGCACCGCCACGTCGGCATGCTCGGAGACCAGCGCCGCCAAGGTTTCCTGGGCGTTGCCCAGGCGCAGGTTGACGGTGATGCCCGGGTAGCGCGCCCTCAGCACGCCCAACATCGGCATGACCCGATGGGGCCCATCCGCCGCCACTTCCAGGCGCCCGGTCAGCAGCTGCCGGTTGGCCTCGAGCATGGCCTGGGCTTCCTCGGCCAGGCTGAACATCGCCCGGGTGATGGCCGCCAGGCGTGTGCCCTCCTCGGTCAGTTCCACCCGCCGCGCGGTACGTCGCAACAACGTGATCTGGTAGTGCTCTTCAAGGGCCTTCACATGCCCGGTCACCGCCGGCTGGCTGATGAACAAGCGCTCTGCGGCACGGGTGAAGCTGCCTTCACGGGCCACCGCATCGAAGGCGCGTAGCTGGAACAAGTTCATATCTATCGGCCTGACTTATGGCTGGCATAACAACAAACAATTTGATTGATGGAGCAGCAAATTGCAACTTAGGCCCCGTAGTTTCAGCCCACCGCTTGTGAGGAATAACGGAATGAGCAACGCCCCGATCCTGCTGACCCCTGGCCCACTGACCACCTCTTCCCGCACCCGCCAAGCCATGCTGGTGGACTGGGGCTCCTGGGACCGCGACTTCAATCAACTGACCGCCAGCCTGTGCGAACAACTGCTGGCCATCGTCAACGGCAACGCCACCCACCACTGCGTGCCCCTGCAAGGCAGCGGCACCTTCGCCGTGGAAGCGGCCATCGGCACCCTGGTCCCCCGCGATGGCAAGGTGTTGGTGCTGATCAACGGCGCCTACGGCCAGCGCCTGGCGAAGATCTGCAAGGTCCTGGGCCGCGCCTACAGCACCTTCGAAACGGCCGAAGACCAGCCGACCACCGCTGCCGATGTCGACCGCCTGCTGGCTGCCGACCCCGCCGTCACCCACGTGGCGCTGATCCACTGCGAAACCAGCACCGGCATCCTCAACCCGCTGCCTGAGATCGCCCAGGTGGTCAAACGCCACGGCAAGCGCCTGGTCATCGATGCCATGAGCTCCTTCGGTGCCCTGCCGATCGATGCCAGCGAAGTGCCGTTCGAAGCCTTGATCGCTGCCTCCGGCAAATGCCTGGAAGGTGTGCCGGGCATGGGCTTCGTCTTCGCCGAGAAAAACGCCCTGGCGGCCGCCGAAGGCAACAGCCATTCCCTGGCGATGGACCTGCACGACCAGCAGGCATACATGGCCAAGACCGGCCAGTGGCGCTTCACCCCGCCGACCCACGTGGTCGCCGCCCTGCACGAAGCCCTGGTGCAGTACAACGAAGAAGGCGGCCTGCCGGCTCGCCATCAGCGCTACGCAGACAACTGCAAGACCCTGCTCGACGGCATGGCCAAGCTCGGCCTGCGCAGCTTCCTGCCCGCCGAGATCCAAGCACCGATCATCGTCACCTTCCACGCCCCGCGTGACGCCCGTTACCAGTTCAAGGACTTCTACGAGCGCGTGAAGGCCAAAGGCTTCATCCTCTACCCAGGCAAGCTGACCCAGGTGGAAACCTTCCGCGTCGGCTGCATCGGCGTGGTGGGAGCCGACGGTATGCAAGCTGCCGTCGATGCCGTGGCCCAGGTGCTGCGGGAAATGGAAGTGCTGGACATCTGATTCGACAAACCGCCCCAATTTCCAGGAAATCGTGCAATGAACTACAGCAACCCCACCCAGCTGCAAGCCGCCATCCTCGACTGGGCCGGCACCGTGGTCGACTTCGGTTCCTTCGCCCCGACCCAGATCTTCGTCGAAGCCTTCGCCGAGTTCGACGTCCAGGTGTCCATCGAAGAAGCCCGTGGCCCGATGGGCATGGGCAAGTGGGACCACATCCGCACCCTGTGCGATGTGCCTGAAATCGCCGAGCGCTACCGCAAGGTGTTCGGCCGTACCCCGACCGACGATGATGTCACTGCCATCTACGAACGCTTCATGCCGCTGCAGATCGAGAAGATCGCCGTGCATTCGGCGCTGATCCCCGGCGCTCTGGACACCCTCACGGGCCTGCGCAAGGACGGCCTGAAGATCGGCTCCTGCTCCGGCTACCCGAAAGTGGTGATGGACAAGGTGGTGGAGCTGGCCAAGCAGAACGGCTATGTCGCCGACCATGTGGTGGCCACCGACGAAACCCCCAATGGCCGCCCATGGCCGGCCCAGGCCCTGGCCAACGTGATCGCCCTGGGCATCGACGATGTGGCGGCTTGCGTGAAGGTCGACGACACCGTGCCAGGCATCCTCGAAGGCCGTCGCGCCGGCATGTGGACCGTCGCCCTGGTGTGCTCGGGCAACGCCCTGGGCCTGACCTGGGAAGGCTACCGCGCCCTGAGCGCGGAGAAGCTGGAAAGCGAGCGCAAGCGCATCCACGCGATGTTCGAAAGCTCGCGCCCGCACTACCTGATCGACACCATCAACGAGCTGCCCGAGGTCATCGCCGACATCAACCGTCGCCTGGCCAAGGGCGAGATGCCGCAAGCGTCGTAAGGCTAGCCTATCAGGGCCGCTCGGCGGCCCCGATCAGGTCAAACGGCCCGGTTGAGCTTCACCCATGCCGCGAACTTGTCGATGAACGCCTGCAGGAACGGCCGGGTCTTGTCATTGAGCTTGCCCGATTCCTCGAACAGGCTCGCCGCCCCGCCGATGTATGCCTCGGGCATCTGCATGCAGGGCATGTCCAGGAATACCAGCGACTGGCGCACGCTGTGGTTGGCACCAAAGCCGCCGATGGCACCGGGTGAGACGCTCACCACCGCCGCCGGCTTGCCGCTCCAGGCGCTCTGGCCATACGGCCGAGAGCCCACATCGATGGCGTTCTTAAGGCAGCCCGGCACCGAACGGTTGTACTCAGGCGTTACGAACAGCACCGCGTCGCTGCGGCGGATCTCGTCGCGAAAACGCGTCCAGGTCTCTGGTGCGCCATCGGCCTCGACATCTTCGTTGTACAGCGGCAGGTCGCCGATCTCGACGATCTTCAGGGCAAGGCTGGACGGTGCCAGCTCTCCGAGGGCCCGGGCCACCTTGCGATTGTAGGACTGCTTGCGCAAGCTGCCGACGACGACCGCTACCGAATAGACCTGGCTCATGGTGTTTGCAACCTCTGCTGGCTAGGGAAAGTTGTAGTTATAGATGACCGCACCCTGCCACCAGAGTTTTTTTGCCATCAGCAGAAAACTTCCAGCCGTCTGCACGGGTCTATGCCTGCAGATATTTCCCAAAAATTTCAGAGGTTTTCTCGCAAATGGCAGCAATACTGGTCGGCCAATTCCACGCACGTGACGCCGAAGGCCGTATCTATCCCGTGCATGAGTACCAGGAATCCACCCTCCAGGCCGACGGCAGCAGCCTCGGTGCGCCGATCGTGACCTACCGCTTGCCTGTCGGCGACCGCGTCCGCCACCTGGGCGAGGACCGCTTCGAGCTCGCCCATAGCGGCGTCGAGCTCATCCGCATTCCTTGACGCAATCGACCGTATAGACACGCCCCTGGCCATGATCTTCGCTCTGCAGGCCATGGACATCGGCGACGAAGCCAGGGAAGCCGCTGTCGAAGGCCCGGGCGAAGGCCAGGTAGTCGATGATCGAACGCGTGGCCTCGGTGAAGCGCTCGCCGGGCATGATCAACGGTATGCCAGGTGGGTATGGCACCAGCATCACAGCGGCCACCCGCCCCAGTAAGGCCTCGATCGGCACCGCCTCCACCTCCCCGCGCACCATCCGGTCATAGGCCTGGGCCGGGGTCATGGCCATTTCCGGCAAGCAGGTGAACAGGCGCTTGAGCTGCTTGGCCGTGGCGTTGGCCCGGTAGCAGCCGTGCAGTTGGTCGCACAGGTCGCGCAGCCCCAGCCCCTGGTAACGTGACGGGGCGACCACCATCACGCTCGGCAGGCATTGGCCCAGGGCGGTGTTGCCATCGTAGTGGCGCTTGAATTCGAGCAGTTCGGTGAGCAAGGTGCTCCACTTGCCCTTGGTGATGCCCATCGAGAACAGTACCAGGAAGCTGTACAGGCCGGTCTTCTCCACCACCAGCCCCCGTTCCCAGAGGAACTTGCCCACCACTGCCGCCGGGATACCGTGCGCGTCCAAGGCACCGCCCACCGTCAGCCCCGGCATCACCAGGGTGACTTTCAATGGGTCGAGCAGCATGTAGTCCTGCTCCACCTCGCCGAAACCGTGCCACTCGGCGCCTGGCTGCAGCAACCAATCCTGGGCTGCCAGGCCCTGGGCACCGTCGGTCGCTGGCGGCTGCCAAATGCTGAACCACCAGTCATCGGCGGCGATGTGTTCGCGCAGATTGGCCAAGGCCCGCCGAAAGCTCAGTGCCTCGTCGAACATTTCCTGCAGCAGCGAGGTGCCGGCCGACCCCTCCATCATGGTCGAGGCGACGTCCAGCGAGGCCAGGATGCTGTACTGCGGCGACGTAGAGATATGCATCATGAAGGCTTCGTTGAAGCGGTCACGGTCCAACTGCCGCAGACTGCCGTCCTGCACGTGGATCATCGAGGCCTGGCTGAACGCCGCCAACAGCTTGTGCGTGGAATGGGTGCTGAACAGCAGCGGGCTGTCTTCACCACGCGGGGTGCCCATGGCGTAGCGGTTGGCGAAGAATTCGTGAAACGCGGCATAAGCGAACCAGGCCTCGTCGAAATGCAGGACTTCGACCCGAGTACCCAGTACCTGCTTGATCAACCCGGCGTGGTAGCACAGCCCGTCATAGGTCGAGTTGGTCACCACGGCCAGGCGGATGCGCGACGTGCGCCCCCGGGCCAGTGGGTTGGCGTCGATCTTCGCCTGGATCGATGCCGGGCTGAACTCGCTCAGCGGGATCGGCCCGATAATGCCCAGTTCGTTGCGCTCCGGGCACAGGTAGAGCGGGATGGCGCCGGTCATGATGATCGCGTGCACCACCGACTTGTGGCAGTTGCGATCCACCAGCACCAGGTCGTCACGACCGACCATCGCATGCCAGACGATCTTGTTGGCGGTGGAGGTGCCGTTGATCACGAAGAAGGTATGGTCGGCGCCGAAGTTGCGCGCGGCCCTGGCTTCGGCCTCGGCCAGAGGGCCGGTGTGGTCGAGCAGCGAGCCAAGTTCAGGCACCGATACCGACAGGTCCGAGCGTAGGGTGTTTTCCCCGAAGAACTGGTGGAATGCCTGGCCTACCGGGCTCTTGCGGTAGGCCACGCCGCCGCCGTGGCCGGGGGTATGCCAGGAATAGTTGGATTGCGCGGTGTGCTGCACCAGCGCCTTGAAGAACGGTGGCAGCAGGCCGTCCAGGTAGTTGTGCGCAGCGCGGGCCACCTGGCGGGCGAGAAAAGGTACGGTGTCTTCGAACAGGTAGAGGATGCCGCGCAGCTGGTTGAGCTCGCTCATGGTCTCGGCGGGGGCATTCTCCAGCGTCACCTGTTCACCGAGGGCGAAGATGGGCAGGTTCGGTGCGCGCTGGCGGGCCAGGCGGATCAGCTCTGCCATGTTCTGCAGCAAGCGGGTGTCTTCACCGACGCCTTCGGCGGCGATCAGCATGCACGCCAGGCCATGGTGGGTGGCGGCCACCAAGCGGGCCTCGGCCTGGTCGGCTGCCGCGAGGATGGCGAAACCGTCCTGGGCCAGCTCATCGGCGATACCGCGCACCCGCTCGCCGGCGACGCTGTCGGCCTTGATGGCGCGGTGGACGATGAGTATGGGGAATTTCAGGTCCTTGTACATGGCGCGGTACTACCTCCGAAGGACGAGTCCGTTCCTTCAGGGTAGACGGGTTGGGAATCTGGAGCGGGCTCGTTCCGCGATTAGGCCGGGCCCGGTATCACCGTCGCCTGGCAAGGGCTTGGCCCTCGATCGCGGGACAAGCCCACCAGGCCTGCGCTGTTTTCAGAGACGCCGCCGTATCTGTGGGAGATTACCCAGCCCTTTGGGCTGCGCTGTCGCGCAGAGAACAAGCGGCTAGCGCCGCCCCCTGTGGGAGCGGCGGTGCGGCGGTCCGACTTGTCCCGCGATCAAGGGCGAAGCCCTTGCCAGGCGACGGTGATATCCGGCCCGGCCCAATCGCGGGACAAGCCCGCTCCCACAAAGCCCGCAAAATCAAATAGTTATGCGTTGTTCTATGAGAGCTGGCTTGCCAGCGATAGGACCGGGGCAAGCAACTCAAGACAGTTGGCTCCCACAGGGGGGCTTGTTCTCTGCGCGACAGCGCAGCCCGGAAGGGCTGGGTGATTTCCCACAAGAGTGCGATTGCCCAGCTCATCCCGCGTGATGCAGCCCCCGCAAGGTCATCACCCCCGCCAGCGGCCAATCCCCTTCGAGCTCCGCCAGGCTGGCCGTACTCATGGGCGCCGGGTGCTGGCCATGGCCATGCTCCAGCATACTCACCAGGTTACCCACCAACGGTTGATGGCTCACCAGCAGCACGTGCTCCAGGCCCAGCTTGTCCAGCTCGCCGATCACCTCGCCGGCATCGCTGTCGGGGGTCAGCCAGGGCACGGTACGCACCGACCCGGCGAACCCGAGCGCCTCGTATACCAGCGCCGCCGTCTGTTGGGCCCGCACGTAGGGGCTGGCGATGATCGCATCCAGTGGTTGGCCCAGCAGCCGTGCGGCACTGCGCATGACCTGCTCGCGCCCGTGGGCAGTCAGACGCCGCTCGGCATCGGTGTTGGCCCGCGGCTCGGCCTCGCCATGACGCAGCACCCAGAGCTTCACAGCTTGGGCTCCTCGTCACGCGCCGGGTGGGCGGCCGCGGCTACTTCATGGGGCTGCTCGCCTTCCGGGGCGCGAGGCGTCGGCCAGTCGGCGAACGGCCAAGGCTTCTGGTCGCTGTGGAAGGTGCCGAAGCGGCCGATCTGCGCCAGGTACTGGCTGAGGCTGTCGCCGAAGTTCATCAGGCTGCCGCTGGGCGCGCCATAGACCAGGCGGTAGATCAGCTGCACCAGCACCAGGCCGCCCAGCAGGAGCTGCGCCACGTGCCAGACCAGCAGGAACACCAGCATCCACAGTACCCGCAGGATGATCGATTCGCGCTCGGCGCGGTTTACAGGGTCGTTCATGGATTGGCTCCGGGGTCAGTTGAAACCGCTGATGGAAATGAAATCGACATCGGTCTTGGGTTCGGCGCGCATCAAGTGCTCGATCACCTGGTTCAGCGTGCGCCCTTCGAACAGGATCGCATGCAGCCCCGCCACCAGCGGCATGTACACCTGTACCTCCTGGGCCTTGGCCTTGAGCACCTTGAGGGTGTTGACGCCTTCGGCCACCTCGCCCAGGCGGCTGACCGCCTGCTCCAGGCTCAGGCCCTGGCCCAGGGCATGGCCGACTTGGTAGTTGCGGCTCTTGGGCGAGGAACAGGTGACGATCAGATCACCCACCCCGGCCAGGCCCAGGAAGGTCATGGGGTTGGCCCCCAGGCTCACGGCGAAACGGGTCATCTCGGCCAACGCTCGGGTGATCAACATGCTCTTGGTGTTCTCGCCCATGCCCAGGGCCACGGCCATGCCCGCGATGATCGCATAGACGTTCTTCAGTGCCCCGCCCAGCTCTACACCGAAGCGGTCGGCGCTGGCATAGACACGGAAGGTGCGCCCGTGCAGCACGGCCTGCACCTGCTGGCAGAGGGCTTCGTCCTCGCTCGCTACCACAGTGGCGGTCAGGGCGTGCTCGGCAATCTCACGTGCCAGGTTCGGCCCCGAGAGCACACCGATACGGGCCTGGGGGGCGATTTCCTCGAGGATCTGGCTCATCAGCTTGAAGCTTTGCGCCTCGATGCCCTTGGTCAGGCTCACCAGGCCCTTGCCGCGCAGCAGCTCGGCATGGGGCGCCAGCACGCTGCGCAGGGCGCTGGACGGCAGGGCGACGAAGATCAGGTCACAGGCCTGCAGCGTGGCCAGCAGGTCATTGACCGGCTCGACCCCATCATGCACGCGGATGCCCTTGAGATAGCGCGGATTCTCGCGATTGACGCGCATGGCCTCGGCCTGTTCCGGGTCGCGCATCCATTGGCGCACCGGCACGCCGTTCTCCGCCAGCAGGTTCGCCACGGCGGTGCCGAAGCTGCCGCCTCCCAGAACTGCAACAGGTTGCTGTTCAGTCATATCCAATCCGTTAAAGCCAATAAGTTAAGTGGCGACCGGGGCATTATACGGTGCGTATGCGACAGGGCCAGTGTCAGAGCTGTCGCAAACAAGACATGGAGGACACAGACCACTGGCAAAACCCAAACGGTCGGTTAACATGCCTGTTTCATTCCCGAAACAAGGCCGTACCGTGTTCCCTGGCACGCCACCCTTCCCGCGCCTGTTGTTGCTGACTGCCCTCGTGGGCGGCCCGGCCGTGGCCGACGACATGTTCCTCGACAACCAGGATTTGCCTCAGGTTCTGACCGCAACCCGTCTCAAACAATCCCCGGCGGCCGTACCGGGCAGCATGACGGTGCTCGACGCCGAGCTGATCCGCGCCAGCGGCGCGCGCGATATCCCGGAACTGATGCGCCTGGTGCCCGGCATGATGGTCGGCTATGGTGCCGGCAACCAGCCGACGGTCAACTACCATGGCAGCAATGTCAGCGACGCCCGGCGCATGCAGGTGCTGATCGATGGCCGCTCGGTGTACCGCGCGGGCCTGGCCACGGTAGATTGGAGCGACATTCCGCTGGCCATCGAGGACATCGAGCGTATCGAGGTGTTCCGCGGCCCCAACACGGTCAGCTATGGCGCCAACGCCTTGATGGCGGTGGTCAACATCCTCACCCGCAACCCAGCCGACAGCCATGGCACCCGGCTGAAGGTGACCCGTGGCCAGGATGGCATCAACGATTTCTATGCAAGCCAGGGCTTTGGCTGGGAAGGCGGCGACATGCGCCTGTCGCTGTCCGGCATGCAGGATGACGGCTTCGATTCGGACCAGTTCGGCAACGACTACCGTGACAGCCGCCGCCTGAACCGCTTCAACCTCAGTGCCAGCCACAACCTGGCCCTGAACCAGACCTTGGAATGGCAGCTGGCGGCCAAGGAAGGCAGCAACCAGCGGCCGTACACCTACCAGCCGGTGTTTATAGATGCACCGCCAGGTAACGACGCGGACGTAAGCGCCAAGGATTACGCTGGATCCGTACGCTGGAACATCGACTTCAATCCCGAGCACAGCTTCTACGTCCAGACGTCGGCGCAGCACTTCGAACGCAAGCAGGTCTGGCGCGCCTGTGATGCAGCGCTTGCTTTCAGTCCGGAAATGACCCGTCTGTGGCAGCTGGATCCGAATTTTGCCGAAGGTGTTGCACGCAACATAAGGAGTCCAGAACACCTCCCGTCGACCAACGATCCTGTGCTTCAGGGCCTGCTTACAGAAGTTAAACGACAATGGGCTGACGGTGCCAATGACGGTGCCAATAAAACCGTCTGCGGTGACGTCGACCAAAGCACCCGCGAGAGCCGCTTCGACCTGGAGATCCAGGACACCCTGAGCCTGAGCGACAACCTTCGTCTGCTCAGCGGCATGAACTACCGTTACGACCGGGCCGACTCGCAGACTTATTTCAACGGTAGCCTGGACGACCAGACCTGGCGTCTGTTCGGCCAGCTGGAGTGGCGCGCGAACGAACACTGGATCGTCCAGGGCGGTTTAATGTTCGAGGATTCCCGACTTTCCGGCAGTTCGCTGACGCCGCGCATGGCCGTCAACTATCTGATCACGCCGCGCCACGGGTTGCGCGCGGTGTACTCCGAGGCCGTGCGCTCGCCGGACATGTTCGAGAACAACGTCAACTGGAGCTACACCGTCGACAACCTTAGCTCCAATGTCTACGGCTTCAAGAGCGGCGAATACTTCGTCAAGACCCGCGGCCCGGGCAACCTCGACCAGGAGCGCATGCGCTCGCGCGAGCTGGGCTACAACGGCAACTTCAGCGACATCGACTTGAGCATGGACGTGAAGCTGTTCTACGACGAGATCACCGGAATGATCAGCGAGCCGTTGCGCAACAACCAGTACATCGCCAGCAATGCCAACAAGGCCCGCTTCAGTGGTAGCGAGGCCCAGCTGGACTGGCGCCCCACCCTGCACGACCGCTTGCGCCTGACCTACGCCTACGTCGATGCCTGGGCCAGCAACCCCAACGATCGTCGCCTCAGCGCGCGCAACAGTGGCTCGGCCGGCTGGATGCGTGACTGGGGCGAAGGCTGGTCCAGCGCCCTCTTCTACTACGGCGACGATGCTCTCAACGGCTATCGCTACGAGCGCATGGACCTGCGCCTGGCCAAGCGCTTTCGCTTCCAGGGCACCAGCCTGGAACTGGCAGCCCTGTGGCAACAACGCCTTGACGACGAGCCGGTCACCCTCGAACAGAACCGCTATGACAGCCGCCACCGCCTGAGTGTCAGCGCGGAGCTCGAGTTCTGATGCGCCTGTTGCTGCGCCTGCTGCTGTTATGCCTCTGGCCGCTGGGAACGGTATCGGCCAGCGAAGTGCTGCTGGTCGGTGCCAGTGACCAACCGGGCGTCCGCAGCTTCGTCAGCGCCCTGCAAGCCCATCGCCCCCAGGACCAGGTACGCTTCAAGGCCGTGGCTGACCTGCCCCGGCCCGGGCAGTTGAAGGCCGACGTGCGCCTGGTGCTGCTCGATGTCGCCGCTCTGGAATGGCGCCTGGGCGAGGCGGCAGGGCCGCCTGCCCTGGCCCTACGGGTCAGTCGTGTACAGGCCGAACAACGCCTGGGAAAGTCACGACCGGCATACCTGTGCCTGCTCTGGAGCGACCCGCCGCCTGCCCGCCAGCTGCGCCTGGTTCGCTACCTGCTGCCGCAAGCCCGGCGGGTTGGCGTGCTGTATGGCGAACACAGCCGCTTCCTGCTCGATGAGCTGCGCCTGGCCGCCCGCCCGCTGGGCCTGGAGATCGTCGCCCAGGACTGGCCGGACCCGCGTGACAGCAGGCCCTTGCAACGCCTGCTCGGCAACAGCGACGTACTGCTGGGGATCGACGACCCAGACCTGTACAACTCCAAGACCGCCAAGAATGTCCTGCTCAGCACCTACGGTCGGCAGATGGCGCTGGTAGGCCCCAACGCCGGCTTTGTCCGCGCTGGCGCCCTGGCCAGCACTTTCAGCGACCAGGACGACTGGCTGGCCGTGCTCGACCAGTTGCTCGACCGCCCACCGGCCAGCTGGCCGCGCAGCCACTACCCTGCGCACTATGGGGTGACCGGCAATCAGCAGGTAGCCCGCGCCCTGGGCCTGGAGCCGATCGACGCCGAGGCCGCGGCCGTGGTACTGGCCGAAGGAGAGCCCATGCCATGAGCAATCGCCGGAGCTGGGACATCCATACCCGTACACAGATGATCAGCCTGGGCCCCGCCCTGCTGCTCACCTTGCTGTTGATCAGCTTCTTCACCTTCGTGCGTATCCAGGACTTACGCCAGGAGCTCAACCATACCGGGCAACTGATCGCCAACCAGCTGGCGCCGGCCTCTGAATACGGCGTGATCTCCGGCAACAACGAGGTGCTGGAGAGCCTCATGCGGGCTACGTTGAGCATTCCCCACGTACGCTTCCTGGAGGTGCAGGACAGCCGCAACCATATCCTGGTGTACGTCGAGCAGAACAGCGAGAACATCAACCGAGCCCAGCGCGTGGAAGTGTTCCAGGCGCCGATCCGCCTGCAGCAGATCCGCCTGGACAACGACTTCCTGCAAGAAGGCAACACGCCCGTGCCGAGCGTCGGCGACGACTATCTGGGCCGCGTCATCGTCGGCATGTCCGACGACGCCTTCAGCCAGCGCCAACAGGAAATCGTCACCAAGGCCGGCATCCTGGCCTTGTTCGCCCTGCTGTTCACCTTCCTCCTCGCGCGGCGCCTGGCCATGAGCCTGGCCAAGCCGATCAGCGACATGGGGCATGCGGTCAAGGCCATCCAGAAAGGTGAGTTCAACGTGCCCCTGCCGGTGGTCGACGACAGCGAGCTGGGCCACCTGGCCCGCCATATCAATAACCTGGCCAGTGCCCTGGACCAGGCCAGCGCCGAACAGAAGCAAGCGATCGCCCAGCTGACCCAGGCCCGCGAGGAGGCCGAGCAGGCCAACCGGGCCAAGTCGGATTTCCTGGCGATGATGAGCCACGAACTGCGCACGCCCATGAATGGCGTGCTGGGCATGCTGCAACTGCTCGAGACCACCCAGCTGACCAGCGAGCAAGCCGACTACACCGCAGTGGCCAGCGAGTCCACCGGCCACCTGCTCAAGGTGATCAACGACATCCTCGACTTCTCGCGCATCGAGCGCACCGCCGTGGAGCTGGAGCAGATAGGCTTCAACATCGGCGAGCTGGTCGCCAATTGCGTCCAGTCGTTCCAGCACAGCGCTCAGCAACGCGGGCTGGACCTGCGCCTGCAGTTGCTGCCGGGAATCGACCAGTTGCAGGTCAGCGGTGACCCGACCCGGATCCGCCAGATCCTGCTGAACCTGATCGGCAACGCCTTGAAGTTCACCGAACAGGGCCAGGTCGAAGTGGACGCCCGCTGGCACATGCTCGACCCGCAGCTGGTATGGTTCACCTGTGCGGTGCGCGACACCGGCATCGGTATCGACAGCGACCGCCTGGAAATGATGTTCGTAGCGTTCCAGCAGGCCGACAGCTCGATTTCCCGGCGCTATGGCGGTACTGGTCTGGGCCTGGCGATCGCCCGCACCCTGGCCGAACGCATGGGCGGGCAACTGCGCGGCGAGAGCCGCGAGGGCCTGGGCTCGACCTTCACCCTGGAAATCCCCCTGCCCCTGGCCTCGCCCGCGGCAGCGCCGCCCAGCACCAGCGCGGACCGCCAGGCACCGCTGCAGGGCGGGCGCATCCTGCTGGTGGAGGACAACCCGGTCAACCAGAGCGTCATCGATGCCATGCTGCGCAGCCTGGGCTTCGACGTCAGCATCGCCAGCGATGGCGCCCAGGCCGTCGAACAGGTGGCACAGCAGCCTTTCGCCGCCGTCCTGATGGACTGCCGCCTGCCCATGATGGACGGCTACGAGGCCACCCGGCGCATTCGTCGGCTGCCGAATACCGCACAGCTGCCGATCATCGCCCTCACCGCCAACGCGCTGCAGGGCGACCGCGAACGGTGCCTGGCAGCGGGCATGAACGACTACCTGAGCAAGCCGTTCAAACGCACGGAATTGCAGCAGGTGCTGCAACACTGGTTGTCTGGCCGGACAGCCGCCACTGGCGATTAGCGCGCAAATGCGTCAGTCTAGGGGAAATGTTGGCTTGGGCGAGACTCATTCGGTGTCATGGAGGGGGTCGCCCCAGCGACGCAAGCATCGGAATTCGCGCCCTGGCCACTAGACAGGACCTGCCCAGGCCCTGAAAATAAGCGTTTCAGTGCACACCTGTACTTCTTTTGCCAGGTGCGCTGTGACTTTCACCACAACGCAATAGTCTACTTGTAGGCTGCCGCCCCGGACTCAACGCATGCCGGGCCGGCCGGGAAGATTCAGCCCCAGCCGCACGGGGATTATTGAGGAGCTCGCATGACCAAACAAAACGCCTTTACTCGGGAAGATTTGCTGCGCTGCAGTCGCGGTGAGCTGTTCGGCCCAGGTAATGCGCAACTGCCCGCCCCGAACATGCTGATGGTCGATCGCATCACCCATATCAGCGCCGAAGGCGGCAAGTATGGCAAGGGTGAGTTGGTCGCCGAGCTGGATATCAATCCGGACCTGTGGTTCTTCGCTTGCCACTTCGAAGGCGATCCGGTCATGCCGGGCTGCCTGGGTCTGGATGCCATGTGGCAGCTGGTTGGCTTCTTCCTTGGCTGGCAGGGCCTGCCGGGCCGTGGCCGCGCCCTGGGCTCGGGCGAGGTGAAATTCTTCGGCCAGGTGCTGCCGTCGGCCCAGAAGGTCACCTACAACATTCACATCAAGCGCGTCCTGAAGGGCAAGCTGAACATGGCCATCGCCGATGGCTCGGTCAGCGTCGACGGTCGCGAGATCTACACCGCCGAAGGCCTGCGGGTCGGCGTGTTCACCTCCACTGACAATTTCTAAGGGTTATTCGCATGCGCCGCGTCGTTATCACTGGTCTGGGCATCGTATCGTGCCTGGGCAATGACAAAGCTACCGTCACCGAAAACCTGCGCAACAGCCGTCCGGGTATCCGTTACAACCCGGAATACAAGGAAATGGGGCTGCGTAGCCAGGTTTCCGGTTCCATCGACCTCAACCTCGAAGAGCTGATCGACCGCAAGGTCTATCGCTTCGTCGGCCATGCCGCTGCTTATGCCTACCTGGCGATGCAGGACGCGATCAAGGATGCCGGCCTGACCGAGGAGCAAGTCTCCAACCCGCGTACCGGCCTGGTCGCAGGTTCCGGCGGTGCCTCCACCCTGAACCAGATGGAAGCCCTGGACACCCTGCGCGAGAAAGGCGTCAAGCGTGTCGGCCCGTATCGCGTCACCCGTACCATGGGCAGCACCGTGTCGGCGTGCCTGGCCACCCCGTTCAAGATCAAGGGCATCAACTACTCGATCTCGTCGGCCTGCGCCACTTCGGCACACTGCATCGGCACCGCCCTGGAGCAGATCCAGTGGGGCAAGCAGGACATCGTCTTCGCCGGTGGCGGTGAAGAAGAGCACTGGAGCCAGTCGTTCCTGTTCGATGCCATGGGCGCCCTGTCGACCAAGCGCAACGAAACCCCGGAACTGGCTTCGCGCGCCTACGACGCCGACCGTGATGGCTTCGTCATCGCCGGCGGTGGCGGCATGGTGGTGGTCGAGGAGCTCGAACACGCCCTGGCCCGTGGCGCCAAGATCTACGCCGAAATCGTTGGCTACGGCGCGACGTCCGACGGCTACGACATGGTTGCCCCGAGCGGCGAAGGCGCGATCCGCTGCATGCAGCAGGCGCTGTCCACCGTCGACACCCCGATCGACTACCTCAACACCCACGGCACCTCCACCCCGGTCGGCGACGTCGCCGAGATCAAGGGCGTGCGTGAAGTGTTCGGCGACAAGGCACCGAAGATCAGCTCGACCAAGAGCCTGTCGGGCCACTCGCTGGGCGCCGCAGGCGTACACGAGGCGATCTACTGCCTGCTGATGATGGAAAACAACTTCATCGCCGGCTCCGCCAACATCGACGAGCTGGACCCGGAGGTCGCCGACCTTCCGATCCTGCGCAAGACCGAAGAAAACGCCAAGATCGATACGGTCATGAGCAACAGCTTCGGCTTCGGCGGCACCAACGCTACCCTGGTGCTCAAGCGCTGGACTGGCAAGTAACAGCCTGACGCAGCCGTAACGAAAACGCCCCGACTGGTTCGGGGCGTTTTCATTTGTGCGTCTGGAGATTGCCGGGGGCTGCTTTGCAGCCCCAGAGCCGCGATATGCAAGGACGCTACCTTGGCCCACCAGGCAATACGCCGAGAAAGTTCTCCCGCGCCACCTTACGGGCCACCTCGGCAGGCAACGCATCGAGGAACGGATCGAAGCCGTGCATCTGCTCACCGATGCTGGAGAAACGCCCCACCACGTCGGAGCCGAGCATGAAGCGCTCAGGGAAGCGCTCGACCAGCGCCAGCCATGCTTTGCGCGGCTTGCCGTGTTCATCGAGCAGGTAGGGCTCGCGCATGCTCCAGGACAAGTCGATGTACAGGTTCGGGTAGGTCTCCAGCAGCCGCGTGACCACAGGCAGGAGGAACTTCATCTGTGTCTGGTGCCGGTGGATTTCCATGCTGGTGCCAGCATGGGCCCAGATGAAGCGGGTATGCGGATGGTCACGCAGTGGCTGCTCGATCTCGGCCAGGTAGAGCGGGTTGCGTTCGCGCTTGGAGGTGATGTTGGAGTGCATCAGCACCGGCAGGTCCTGCTCGGCGGCCAGATGATAGATGCGTGTCATGGCCTCGTTGTTGGCCCGCGGGGTATCGCCGCTGGTCAAGGCGGTGAGGTCGTCGTGGCGGGTGAACACTTCGCCGATGCCCTGCCATAGACCTGGATACAGCTCGAGCATTCGTTCGACATGGTGCACGGCATTCTTGTCCACCGGGTTGAAGCCACTGATGAACGGGTGAAAGCGCCGCCGCTGCTCGGGCGGCAGTTTTTCCAGCGCCGCGGCCACATAGAGGTCGGTGGCGCTGTACCAGTAGGCTTCGGCGTCGTCGCCTGCGTAGTAGCGGGGACGCTTGGGCTCGTCCTCATGCCACTTCTTGGCCACCGGAATGCCGGAAATCATCGACTGGTCGATACCTGCCGCATCCATTGCCTGGAGCAATGCCGGCATGCCTTCGCTTTCCTGGAAGAAATCGACGTAGTGCAGGTGAGCGTCGCTGTAGCGGTAATCGCGAGCCTGCGCCGCCAGGCACAATCCTCCCGACAACAGCAAGCAGGTCAGCGCTCTGGCAATCATGGGCAGTGTCCTTTTCAGGGGTACGAAAACAGTAGACCAACAGCTAAGCCAGACGGTTCAGCGCTGCGCCCCGACCCGCTATGCTAGAGGCACCTGTTGCCTGCCTGGAGCCCCGCCATGAGCCGCCCCCTGGTCATCCACCCCCGCGCCGAATCGGTCGAAGGCCAGCCCATCCTGCGTCCGCTGCCGTCGGCTCAATGCCGTAGCGTCGGGCCATTCGTGTTCTTCGACCATATGCTGGAAACAGACTACGCACCCGGCAGCGGCATGGACATCCGCCAACACCCGCATATCGGCCTGTCGACCCTGACCTACCTGTTCGAAGGCGAAATCCTGCACAAGGACAGCCTGGGCTCCGAACAGCGTGTATTGCCCGGTGACGTGAGCTGGATGACCGCAGGCAGTGGCGTCGCCCATGTCGAACGCACGCCAGCGGATGCCTTCGCCGACGGCTCGCGCCTGCACGGTTTGCAGGTGTGGCTGGCTTCGCCCAGGGAACATGAGCAAGGGCCTGCGAGTTATAGCCACCACCCGGGAGCCAGTCTGCCGGTGAGCGACAGTTTGGGCGTGCGTATCTGCATGATTGCCGGCGAAGGCTTTTGCCTGCAGTCCCCCGTACCGGTGCTCTCCCCTACCCTGTATGCCCTCGTGCAAATGCAGGCGGCGACCACGCTGACAGTCCCCACCGAACATGCCCAGCGCGCCTTGTACGTGCTCGATGGCGAACTGTTGCTGAATGAAGACGAAGTCGAGCCCTGCAATCTGCTGGTGCTGCCGGAAGGCGAAGAAGTGACGCTGTACGCACAAGGCGAATGCCAGCTGGTGTTGATCGGCGGCGCGCCGCTGGATGGGCCGCGGCGGATGAACTGGAACTTCGTGGCCAGTGACCCGGAATTGATCGAGCAGGCCAGAGCCAGGTGGGCTGCGGGGGATTGGCCCACGGTGCCGGGGGAAACGTCACGCATCGAATTGCCGCGCTAAGGCGCGATATCGAGTCGCCTTCATCGCGGGACAAGCCCGCTCCCACCCGGCCTGCGCTGTTTTCAGAGACACCGCCGTACCTGTGGGAGCTGGCTTGCCAGCGATAGGACCGGGGCAAGCAACTCAAGACAGTTGGCTCCCACAGGGGGGGCGGCGCTAGCCGCTTGTTCTCTGCGCGACAGCGCAGCCCGAAGGGCTGGGCAATCTCCCACAAAGGCGCCGCTGCACCCAATCTGTGGAAGCGGGCTTGTCTCGCGATGCAGGCAATGCGCTACTTCTGGAACACTTCATCCAGCAAGTTGAACATTGCTCGGAACGCCCGCTCGGACGTGCGCCGGTCGTACTGCATCTTGCCCGGCACGTTGGCCGCAGGGTCGGTGAACGAGTGCACCGCACCGCCGTAGCTCAGCAACTGCCAGTCCACCTTGGCCGCGTTCATCTCGTCCTCGAAGGCCGGCAACTGCTCCTTGGGCACCAGCGGGTCGGATGCACCATGCAGCACCAACACCGAGCCCTTGATGCGCTTGGCATCGGCCGGGTTCGGCGTGTCCAGGGTGCCGTGGAACGACACCGTCGCCTGCAAATCGGCACCAGTGCGGGCCAGCTCCAGGGCACAGCAACCGCCGAAGCAGAAGCCGAAGGTGGCGACCTTGCCCGGCTCCAGCAAGGCCTTGGATTGCCCCAGCAACTGCGCCAAGGCTTCTTCCATACGCTTGCGCAGCTCGGCGCGGTCGTTCTTGAGCGGCATCATCGCCGCCCCGGCCTCGTCGGCATTGGAGGGCCGCAGCGACTGCCCGTACAGGTCGGCAATCAGCACCACGTAGCCCTGGCTGGCGACTTCCTTGGCGATCCGCTCAGCGCCCTCGCCAATGCCCATCCAGTTCGGCGCCATCAACAGGCCCGGCTGCGGCAATGCGCCCGGGGCATAGACCAGGCGGCTCTCGTAGGCCTTGCCGGACAGGTGGTAGACCAGCGACTCGACGATTACCTTGCTCATCAAACTCCTCCTTGCACCATGAAAAAAACCCTCCGAAGCGTAACGGCAGCCAGTTAAGCAATTGGGGCCGCTACGCGCCCCATCGCGGGACAAGCCCGCTCCTACAGGGACCTCGCCATTGGTAATGGTTTGCATGATCCTGTAGGAGCGGGCCTGTGCCGCGATGGGCTGCATAGCAGCCCCAATGACGCCCTAATCAGCTTGACTGACTGGCACTACGCCTAAGCGGGCGTTCCTTGCATCAACTCAAGCAGACAACTCGACCAGCAGCTTGTTCAGGCGACGAACGTAGGCCGCCGGGTCCTTCAGGCTGTCACCGGCCGCCAGGGCCGCCTGGTCGAACAGGATGTGCGACAGTTCCGCGAAGCGGTCCTCGCTCTGTTCGTTGTCCAGCTTCTCGATCAGCGGGTGACCCGGGTTGAACTCGAAGATCGGCTTGGATTCCGGCACCTTCTGGCCGCTGGCCTCGAGGATCTGGCGCATCTGCAGGCCCAGGTCCTGCTCACCGATGGCCAGGATCGCCGGCGAGTCGGTCAGGCGGTGCGAGACGCGTACCTCGGCGACGCTATCGCCCAGAGCGGTCTTCAGGCGCTCGACCAGGCCTTCCTTCTCCTTGGCGACTTCTTCCTGGGCCTTCTTGTCTTCCTCGGAATCCAGGGCACCCAGGTCCAGGTCGCCACGGGCGACGTCGACGAAGGCCTTGCCATCGAACTCGTTGAGGTAGCTCATCAGCCACTCGTCGATGCGGTCGGTCAGCAGCAGCACTTCGATGCCTTTCTTGCGGAAGACTTCCAGGTGCGGGCTGTTCTTGACCTGGGCATAGGACTCGCCGGTCAGGTAGTAGATCTTGTCCTGACCTTCCTTGGCGCGGGCCAGGTAGTCGGCCAGGGCCACGTTCTGCTCGCCGCTGTCCTCGGAGGTCGAGGCGAAGCGCAACAGGCCTGCGATCTTTTCCTTGTTGGCGAAGTCTTCGGCCGGGCCTTCCTTCATCACCTGGCCGAAGTTCTTCCAGAAGCCCTTGTACTGCTCCGGCTCGTTCTTGGCCAGCTTCTCCAGCATGTCCAGCACGCGCTTGGTCAGGGCCGATTTCATCGAGTCGATGATCGGGTCCTTCTGCAGGATCTCGCGGGAAACGTTCAGCGACAGGTCATTGGAGTCGACCACACCCTTGATGAAGCGCAGGTACAGCGGCAGGAACGATTCGGCCTGATCCATGATGAACACGCGCTGCACGTACAGCTTCAGGCCGCGTGGTGCTTCGCGCTGGTACAGGTCGAACGGCGCACGGGCCGGCACGTACAGCAGCGAGTTGTATTCGAGCTTGCCTTCGACCTTGTTGTGGCTCCAGGCCAGCGGGTTCTCGAAGTCATGGCCGATGTGCTTGTAGAACTCCTGGTATTCCTCGTCCTTGATCTCGGTACGCGGACGGGTCCACAGGGCGCTGGCGCGGTTGACGGTTTCCCATTCTTCGGCTGGCTGCTCTTCGCCTTCGGCGGCGGCCTGCTCCTTGGGCAGCTGGATCGGCAGGGCAATGTGGTCGGAATACTTCTTGACCACGTTGCGCAGGCGCCAGCCGTCGGCGAACTCTTCCTCGCCCTTCTTCAGGTGCAGGACGATGCGGGTGCCACGCTGGGGTTTGTCCACGGTGGCGACTTCGAATTCGCCCTCGCCCTTGGACGACCAGTGCACGCCCTCGGCCGCCGGCAGGCCGGCGCGCCGACTGAAGACATCGACCTTGTCGGCGACGATGAACGCCGAATAGAAGCCGACGCCGAACTGGCCGATCAGGTGCGAATCCTTCTTCTGGTCACCGGTCAGGTTCTTCATGAAGTCAGCAGTGCCGGACTTGGCGATGGTGCCCAGGTGGGTGATCACGTCCTCGCGGCTCATGCCGATGCCGTTGTCCTCGAGGGTCACGGTGCCGGCGTTCTTGTCGAAGCTCACGCGGATCTTCAAGTCGGCGTCACCCTCGAGCAGCTCAGGCTTGGCCAGGGCCTCGAAACGCAGCTTGTCGGCGGCGTCGGAGGCGTTGGAGATCAGCTCACGCAGGAAGATCTCCTTGTTCGAGTACAGCGAATGGATCATGAGGTGCAGCAGCTGCTTCACCTCGGTCTGGAAGCCCAGGGTTTCCTTTTGAGTTTCCACACTCATGGTCTTCAACACTCCGATCTGATGGCAGTGGTCGCCGGGCGCCTATGTAGGCTGCCTTTTGGCGGCGGATGTCCAGCAGATGGGGGCAGCCCGGACTATTTCAAGGGCTTTTCCGGTTCGATCTTGAAATGCGCCCTCGCCGTGGCGATAGGCGAGGCAGGGTCGGCCTGCCAGGCCGTGATGGCGACGTTGGTCACCCGCCGCCCCTGGCGCCATAGCTGGCAGCGGGCGAAGGTGTCGCGGTAATGCCCGGCGCGCAAATAGTCGATGGAGAAATCGATGATCTTGGGGATGCTCGCACTCTCGCTGTAGATAAGCAGGTACAACGCCGCCGACAGTTCCATGAAGCCTGCGATCACCCCGCCATGGATCGCCGGCAGCAGCGGGTTGCCGATATTGTCCGGGTTGGCCGGCAGGCGAAACAGCAGGTCATCGCCCTCGCGCGCGCACTCGATGCCGATCAGCCCGGCATAGGGAATCAGCGCCAGCAACGGCTCGTAGTCACCTACGGCATGCGCTTCATTGAGGCGCAGGCGAACGTCCCGGGGAATCATGGCCGGCCCTCCTTGAGCGTATTGCCGAAGCGGATGCCGCCCTTGATGGCCTGGCCCAGGCGCATGAAAGTGCCGACCACGTGGCAGATCGGCTGGGCTGGGTCGTCCTGGTAGGCGGTGCCGCGGGTGAAGATCACATCGCGGGTTACCCGGTAGCATTGGGCGTGGCCGTATATTGGCTTGCCCGCTTGCGCCGGGTGCATGTAGTCGATGCGCAGATCGAGGGTCGGGCACACTTCGAACTTGGGCAATACACATAAAGTTGCCATGCCGCAGGTGGTATCCATCAAGGTGGTCAGGGCACCGCCATGCACCGCGCCAGTTTGCGGATTGCCTACAATCGTCGGCGACCAGGGCAGCATCAGCGTCATGCCCTCGGTATCGGCATGATGCACCTGCATCTGCAAGCGCTGGCAATGTTTCAACGCCGAAAGAAAGCGTTCGGCCATGGCCATCAGGTCGTTATCAGACATGGGCAACCTTATTTTTTCGTGAGGATGTTCACTCTGCACACTTTCAGTGAAAAGTCTATCTAGCTCCGCGTGCGATATATCTGTAATCTGCGCGGAACTAATTCCGCTTACTTGAGCTCAAATGGAACAAGTAAGTTATTCCACAAGGAGAGACACCCCCATGCGTAAACCTTTTGCTTTTGCCCTGATGCTGGCCGCTGCCATGGGCCTGGCCGCTTGCGACAAGGCGAACGAAGAGAAAGCTCCGGAAACCAAGACCGAGCAAGCCGCTCCTGAAGCCGCTCCTGCTGCTCCGGCTCCGGAAGCTGCCCCGGCCGCCCCTGCTCCGGAAGCTGCTCCTGCTACTCCGGCTCCAGAAGCCACTCCTGCTCCGGAAACCGCTCCAAGCGAGCCTGCCAAGCAGTAAGCAACACCCACAAAAAAACCCGGCGATTGCCGGGTTTTTTTGTGCCCGAGTTTTCAATAAAACGTTTCAGCCCACGTTATTGACGTTGTCCTTGCCCACCTCCGCCGGCGCACTTTCGGTTGGCGTGAAGACCATGACCTCCAGCACATCGGAATGGAATTCACGGCGATACAGAATGCATACCACCCCGACACTCATGGCCATGAACAACCATGGGCTGATGAACCAGCTCAGCATGGCCATGCCGAAATAATAGGAACGCAGGCCGAAGTTGAACTGGTTCGCCGCCAGCGACAATACACGCGCTGCGCGGGAAGCGAATGCCTTGCGCTCCAACTCATTGACCAGACGCTCGCCAATCATCGGTGCCGAGCCGACCAACACTGCGGCAAAGTTGTATTGGCGCATGCACCAACTGAACGTGAAGAACGCATACACGAAAACCATCGCCAGGCACAGCAACTTGACCTCGGACACGCCCTGGGACGCCTCCTGCACCAACGGCAGGTCAGCCAGCAATGACAACGCACGATCAGAGGCCCCCAGCACCGTCAGGATGCCCGCCAGGATGATCAGCGTGCTCGAGGCGAAGAACGATGCGTTGCGCTCCAGGTTGCCGATCACACTGGCATCGGCGATGCGGTTGTCACGCAGCAGCATGCGCCGCATCCAGTCTTCCCGGTATAAGTGCAGCACGCTGGCCAGGCAGGCTGTGTCGCGGCCCTTCCAGATGGCATAGCGGGTGTAGCCGCCCCAACACAGGGCGAACCAGCAGATGGCGAGCACATTGCTCAGGTTGCTTTGAATGAAGTTCATGCAGGTTCCTATCGTTCAGGCACGGTGAATGATATAGACCGGCTTTCGACGCCCAGGGCCGGGAAAAGGCACGCACCGACAATAAAAAAACCCCGCATCCGAATGGACGCGGGGTTCAGGTTTCAACCAAGGCGGGTGCCCTTGGGCTTGTGGCCGGCACCAGGACCTGGCGTCAACTCATCAGGCCAATGCCTCGCGCGGCTTGCCCAGCATGCGGTCGCACGCCACGGCCAGGCCCAGGGTGACCACCGAAGGCACCAGCCAGGCCAGGCCCTGGTCGCTCAACGGCAGGTGTGCCATGGCGTCCGGCAGCATGTGCGCCAAGCTGCTGCCCTTGATCGCGTCGACCAGGCCGAACAGCAGCGACACCAGCATCACCGGCGCCAGGATACGCACAGGCGAATTCCACAGGTCCTTGACGAAGCTCAGGCCCACGACAACGATGCACGGCGGGTAGATGGCCGTGAGCACCGGGATCGAGAACATGATCAGCTTGGTCAGCCCCAGGTTGGAGATCAGCAGCGAGAAGCCGGCCAGGATCACCACCAACGCGCGGTACGACAGCGGCAGGATCTGGCTGAAGTACTCGGCACAGGCGCAGGTCAGGCCCACGGCGGTAACCAGGCAGGCCAGAGCGATCAGTACCGCGAGGAAGCCGCTGCCCAGCGAGCCGAAGGTGTGCTGCACGTAGGCATGCAGGACGGCCGCGCCGTTGGAGGCACCCATGGCGATGTCATGGCTGCCCGCTCCCAGGCGGAACAGGCTGATGTACACCAGCGCCAGGCCGACACCGGCGATCAGGCCGGCGATGATGGCGTAGCGGGTGATCAGCTTCGGCGACTCGACACCGCGCGAACGGATGGCGTTGACGATGACGATACCGAATACCAGGGCGCCCAGGGTATCCATGGTCAAGTAACCATTGACGAAGCCCTGGGAGAACGGTGCGGCCACGTACTGCGGCTGCGCCTCGCCGATGGTGCCGGCCGGCAGCGCGAACGCGGCGATGCCGAGCACCGCCAGGGCGATGATCTTCAGCGGCGCGAGGAAGCGGCCTACAGTGTCGAGCAGCTTGGTCGGGTACATCGACACGGCCAGTACCACGGCGAAATACACCAGGCTGTAGATGAACAGCGCCAGCGGGCTTTCACCGGTCAGCGGTGCCACGCCTACTTCGAACGACACGGTAGCGGTGCGCGGGGTCGCGAACAGCGGGCCTACCGAGAGGTAGCACACGGCCGCCAGCAGGCCGCCGAAGAACTTGCCGATCGGGCTGCTCAGCGCGTCCATGCCGCCGCCGACCTTGGCCAGGGCAACCACGGTGATGACCGGCAGGCCAACGGCGGTGACCAGAAAGCCCAGGGCCGCCATCCAGACATGCGGGCCGGACTGCAGGCCTACGATGGGCGGGAAGATGATATTGCCGGCGCCGACGAACAATGCGAACGTCATAAAGCCAAGTGCCAGGATATCCTGGCCTTTTAACACTTTCATTTAAGGAAGTACCACACTGCTGAAATCGGGATTCGTGAGGGGATTTCCCCATGGGTGAGGGAAATGCTGCCCGGCTTGGTGAGCCAGACCCGTTTAGCGTGTCGTTCCCTTTTGGGGGACGGGCACAGAGTGAGGGCGTAGGTTAACCGTTTTACCCGGCAAACGCACTGGGACAGACGTGCTTGTCCGATGTGCGTATGTTCTTGTCGTCTGGGTGACTCTGTGCAGCGGATATTCTCACAGGAGCATCGACCAGCGTCTGTCAGAAAATACCTATCAAACCCATCGAAAAAATCGTTGTCGTCACGCTTCGTTTGCATTGTCCTGTAAACACAAAGGCCACCCGAAGGTGGCCTTTGTGTTGCGTGGGGGGTATTGCGTGTTACTTACTTCTTGATTTCCCAGCCGGTCAGCTCGGCCAGGGCCTTGCCGATGTCAGCCAGGGAACGCACGGTCTTGACACCGGCGTCCTGCAGGGCGGCGAACTTCTCGTCCGCAGTACCCTTGCCACCCGAGATGATGGCGCCAGCGTGGCCCATGCGCTTGCCCGCAGGTGCGGTAACACCAGCGATGTAGGAAACGACAGGCTTGGTCACGTTGGCCTTGATGAAGGCCGCGGCTTCTTCTTCAGCCGAACCGCCGATCTCACCGATCATGACGATCGCTTCGGTCTGCGGGTCTTCCTGGAACAGCTTCAGGATGTCGATGAAGTTGGAGCCCGGAATCGGGTCGCCGCCGATACCGACACAGGTCGACTGGCCGAAGCCGGCGTCGGTGGTCTGCTTGACCGCTTCGTAGGTCAGGGTGCCGGAACGGGAAACGATACCGACCTTGCCCGGCAGGTGGATGTGGCCTGGCATGATACCGATCTTGCACTCGCCCGGAGTGATGACGCCTGGGCAGTTAGGGCCGATCAGGCGTACGCCCAGCTCATCGCACTTGACCTTGGCGTCCAGCATGTCGAGGGTAGGAATACCCTCGGTGATGCAGACGATCAGCTTGATGCCACCGAAGGCGGCTTCCAGGATCGAGTCCTTGCAGAACGGAGCCGGAACGTAGATCACCGAAGCTTCGGCGCCGGTCGCCTCGACGGCTTCCTTGACGGTGTTGAACACCGGCAGGCCCAGGTGGGTGGTGCCACCCTTACCTGGGGTTACACCGCCGACCATCTTGGTGCCGTAGGCGATGGCTTGTTCGGAGTGGAAAGTACCCTGCGAGCCGGTGAAGCCCTGGCAGATGACCTTGGTGTCTTTATTGATCAGGACGCTCATTACTTGCCCTCCGCAGCTTTGACAACTTGTTGAGCAGCGTCGGTCAGGCTGGTTGCCGCAATGATGTTCAAACCGCTTTCTGCCAGTACTTTAGCGCCCAGTTCGGCGTTGTTGCCTTCGAGGCGAACGACGACCGGAACCTTGACGCCGACTTCTTTCACTGCACCGATGATGCCTTCGGCAATCATGTCGCAGCGAACGATGCCACCGAAGATGTTGACCAGAACGGCCGCGACATTGCTGTCGGACAGAATGATCTTGAACGCTTCGGTCACGCGTTCCTTGGTAGCGCCACCGCCAACGTCGAGGAAGTTGGCCGGCTTGCCGCCGTGCAGGTTGACGATGTCCATGGTACCCATGGCCAGGCCGGCACCGTTGACCATGCAGCCGATGTTACCTTCCAGCGCCACGTAGTTCAGTTCGAACTTGGCGGCGTGAGCTTCGCGGGCGTCGTCCTGGGAAGGATCGTGGAAGGTTTTCAGCTTAGGCTGACGGTACATGGCGTTGGCGTCGATGTTGATCTTGGCATCGAGGCAGTGCAGGTCGCCGTCGGCCTTGATGACCAGCGGGTTGACTTCCAGCAGGGCCAGGTCGTGGTCCTTGAACAGCTTGGCCAGGCCTACGAAGATCTTGGCGAACTGTTGAACCTGCTTGCCTTCCAGACCCAGCTGGAACGCCAGCTCACGACCCTGGAACGGCTGTGCGCCGACCAGTGGGTCGATGGTAGCCTTGAGGATCTTCTCGGGAGTTTCGTGAGCGACTTTCTCGATGTCCACGCCACCTTCGGTGGAGGCCATGAACACGATGCGACGGCTCGAACGATCGACTACAGCGCCCAGGTACAGTTCCTTGGCGATGTCAGTGCAGGATTCGACCAGGATCTTGGAGACTGGCTGACCATTGGCGTCGGTCTGGTAGGTAACCAGGTTCTTGCCCAGCCACTGCGCAGCGAACGCCTTGGCGTCTTCCTTGCTGCGAACCAGCTTGACGCCGCCCGCTTTACCGCGACCACCGGCGTGGACCTGGGCTTTTACCACCCACTCCGAGCCGCCGATCTTGTCGCAGGCTTCTGCCGCTTGCTCAGGGGTGTCGACTGCGAAACCCTTGGAAACTGGCAGGCCGTATTCAGCGAACAGCTGTTTACCCTGATACTCGTGAAGATTCATGCTTTTTACCGTCTTCGTTAGGTACTGCGCTTCGGCGCTGCGCCATTTCTGGCGCCGCGCCACCTGTGACCGTTTGCCCCGGGTTATCCCGGTGGCCCGGTCCGGCGGACGTTCCGCGGTGAGTCTTGCACGCAAGACCCACGACGGGCAGCCCGCCGTGGTTTCTTATAATTAACGCTTCTTACGGTTGGCCACGTGGATGGCACCGCCATTCACGGCCAGCGCGGCTTCATGCAGCGCTTCGGACAGGGTCGGATGGCTGAACACCATCATGCCCAGGTCTTCTGCGCTGGTACCGAATTCCATCGCGATCGCACCCTGCTGCACCAGTTCGGCAGCCGATGGGCCGATCACGTGAACGCCCAGTACGCGGTCGGTCTTGGCATCGGCGATGACCTTGACGAAACCACCGGTGTCGTTGGCAGCCATCGCACGGCCGCTGGCCGCGAACGGGAAGGTGCCCACGTTAACCTCAACGCCCTCGGCTTTCAACGCCTGTTCGGTCTTGCCGACCCACGCGATTTCCGGGTGGGTGTAGATGACCGACGGGATCAGGTCATAGTTCATCTGGGCCTTGTGGCCCTTGATGCGCTCGACGACCATGATGCCCTCTTCCGAAGCCTTGTGGGCCAGCATCAGGCCACGCACCACGTCACCGATGGCGTAGACGCCCGGTACGCTGGTGGCGCAGTGGTCATCGACGTAGATGTAGCCACGCTCATCGATGGTCACGCCGCTGTCGGCGGCCAGCAGGTCGGTGGTCACAGGACGACGGCCGACGGCGACGATCAGCTTGTCGAAGACGATCTTCTGCTCGCCATTGGCGTCGGTGTAGGTGACTTCGACTTCTTCGCCGTTGACTTTCGAGCCGGTCACGCGAGCGCCCAGCTTGATGTCCAGGCCCTGCTTGGTCAGGGTCTTCTGGGCTTCCTTGGAAACCGCGGTGTCGGCGGCCATCAGGAAGGTGTCCAGGGCTTCCAGGACGGTGACCTGGGCACCCAGGCGCGACCATACCGAACCCAGTTCCAGGCCGATCACGCCAGCGCCGATGACGCCCAGGCGCTTGGGTACGGATTGGAATTCCAGGGCACCGGTGGAGTCGACGATGACTTTCTGGTCGACAGGAGCCGGAGGAATGTCGATCGGACGCGAGCCGGAAGCCAGGATCACGTTCTCGGCTTCGATGACTTCGGTGGTGCCGTCAGGCTTGGTGACTTCGACCTTCTTGCCGGCCAGCAGTTTGCCGTGGCCCTGGATCGAGGTCACGCCGTTGGCCTTGAACAGGGTGGCGACGCCACCGGTCAGGTTCTTGACGATGCCAGCCTTGCGGCCAACCATCGCGGCGACGTCCATCTTCACTTCGCCAGTGGAGATACCGTGGACGTTGAAGCTCTCTTTGGCTTCCTTGTACTTCCAGGAGCTGTCCAGCAGGGCCTTGGAAGGAATGCAACCCACGTTCAGGCAGGTACCGCCCAGGGCCAGCTTGCCCTCGGCGTCGGTGTATTTCTCGATGCAGGCGGTCTTGAGGCCGAGCTGAGCAGCCTTGATCGCGGCCACGTAGCCGCCAGGACCTGCACCAATCACTACCACGTCGAATTTCTGGGTCATAAAAGATTCCTTTTAAGCTTCAAGCGGCAAGCCTCAAGCGGCAAGCGGCGCGCTCCCGAGGGAACTGGCCACTTGCCGCTTGCAGCTGTGCGTTAGATGTCCAGCAGCAGACGAGCCGGGTCTTCCAGCAGGTTCTTGATGGTCACCAGGAAGGTTACCGCTTCCTTGCCGTCGATCAGGCGGTGGTCATAGGACAGCGCCAGGTACATCATCGGGCGAATGACCACTTGGCCATTGATCGCCATCGGACGCTGGATGATGTTGTGCATGCCCAGGATGGCCGCCTGCGGCGGGTTGACGATCGGGGTCGACATCATCGAGCCGAAGGTACCACCGTTGGTGATGGTGAAGGTACCGCCAGTCATCTCTTCGATGGCCAGCTTGCCTTCACGGGCCTTCTTACCGAAGGTGGCGATGCCGTTCTCGATCTCGGCCAGCGACATCGATTCGGCGTTGCGCAGGACCGGAACCACCAGGCCACGGTCGCTGGAGACGGCGACGCCGACGTCCGCGTAGCCGTGGTAGACGATGTCGTTACCGTCGATCGAGGCGTTGACGGCCGGGAAGCGCTTGAGCGCCTCGGTGGCGGCCTTGACGAAGAACGACATGAAGCCCAGGCGTACGCCGTTGTGGCTCTTCTCGAACAGGTCCTTGTACTTCGAACGCAGGGCCATGACTTCGGTCATGTCCACTTCGTTGAAGGTGGTCAGCATGGCCATGTTCGACTGGGCTTCGACCAGGCGCTCGGCGATCTTGGCGCGCAGGCGGGTCATCGGCACGCGCTTCTCGGTGCGATCGCCAGCGGCGGTGACCACAGGGGCAGCAGCGGCGGCGGCGGGCTTGGCAGCAGCGGCAGGTGCCGACTTCTTGTTGGCGATGGCGGCGACCACGTCTTCCTTGGTCACGCGGCCACCTTTGCCGGTGCCGGCAACGGAAGCCAGGTCGATGCCATTTTCTTCAGCCAGCTTGCGTGCGGCCGGGGCGGCGACTGGGTCGTCTTCGCCAGCGTCGGTAGCAGCGGCAGCCGGAGCGGCAGCGGCAGGTGCGGCAGCCGGAGCGGCAGCAGCAGCACCTTCAACGATCGAGCCCAGGACTTCGTCGGACAGGACGGTGTCGCCCTCGCCCTTGACGATGTCGCCCAGCACGCCATCGGCGGTGGCCAGTACTTCCAGGACGACCTTGTCGGTCTCGATGTCGACGATCAGTTCGTCACGCTTGACGGCTTCGCCCGGCTTCTTGTGCCAGGTGGCAACGGTGCCGTCGGCGACCGATTCCGGGAAGGTTGGGGCTTTGATCTCAATAGCCATTGTCAGTGTTTCCTTAAATTCGGTTTCAGGTGCGCGAAGGCGTTAGACAGTGAAGGCATCCTGCAGCAGTTTTTCCTGCTGCTCGGCGTGCATCGAAGCGTAACCACAGGCTGGCGCGGCGGAAGCGTCGCGGCCGGCGTACTCCAGGACCAGCGCCTTGTTGTGGCGGGTCAGGATGCGGCGCATGTGATGCTGGCTGCTGTACCAGGCGCCCTGGTTCATCGGTTCTTCCTGGCACCACACCGCATGCTTGAGGTTGGTGTACGGCGCCAGGATTTCCACCAGGTCGTCCTCAGGGAACGGATACAGCTGCTCGATACGCACGATGGCGATGTCTTCGCGGCCTTCGGCACGGCGCTTTTCCAGCAGGTCGTAGTAGACCTTGCCGCTGCACAGCACGAGGCGTTCGACCTTGGCCGGATCGAGGCTGTCGATTTCCGGGATCACAGTCTGGAACGAGCCTTCGGCCAGGTCTTCCAGGGTCGAGACGGCCAGCTTGTGGCGCAGCAGCGACTTCGGCGTCAGCACGATCAGCGGCTTGCGCAGCGGGCGGATGACCTGGCGACGCAGCAGGTGGTAGATCTGTGCCGGCGTGGTCGGTACGCACACCTGGATGTTGTGTTCGGCGCACAGCTGCAGGTAACGCTCCAGACGCGCGGAGGAGTGCTCCGGGCCCTGCCCTTCGTAGCCGTGTGGCAGCAGCATGGTCAGGCCGCACAGACGGCCCCACTTGTGCTCGCCGCTGGTGATGAACTGGTCGATCACCACCTGGGCACCGTTGGCGAAGTCACCGAACTGGGCTTCCCAGATCACCAGCGCGTTCGGCGTGGTGGTCGAGTAACCGTATTCGAAGGCCAGTACCGCCTCTTCCGACAGGAAGGAGTCGTACAGCTCGAACTTCGGCTGGCCCGGGAACAGGTTCTGCAGCGGTACGTAGGTGCTGGCGTCCTTCTGGTTGTGCAGCACCGCGTGACGGTGCGAGAAGGTGCCACGACCGATGTCCTGGCCGGTCATGCGGATCGGGTGGCCTTCGAACTGCAGCGTGGCGTAGGCCATGGTCTCTGCATAACCCCAGTTGATCGGCAGGCCGCCGGCCTGCATCTTCTGGCGGTCTTCGTAGATCTTCGCCACCTGGCGCTGGACCACGAAGCCTTCCGGCAGCTCGAGCAGCTTGGCCGAGAGGTCCTGCAGGGTCTTGAGGTCGAAGCGAGTGTCGTGACGCGCGGTCCAGGCATGGCCCAGGTACGGACGCCAGTCGACGAACAGCTCGCGGTTCGGCTCCTTGACCAGGCTCTTGACCACGTGCAGGCCGTTGTCCAGCGCGTTGCGGTACTCGTCGATCTTGGCCTGGGCGCGCTCGGCGTCGATACGACCGGCCTGGATCAGGGCCTCGGCGTACAGCTCGCGGGTGGTGCGCTGCTTGCTGATCTGCTGGTACATCAGCGGCTGGGTGCCGTTGGGCTCGTCGGCCTCGTTGTGGCCGCGACGACGGTAGCAGACCAGGTCGATGACCACGTCACGCTTGAACTGCATGCGATAGTCGATGGCCAGCTGGGTCACGAACAGGACCGCTTCCGGGTCATCGCCGTTCACGTGCAGGATCGGCGCCTGGATCATCTTGGCGACGTCGGTGGCGTACTCGGTGGAGCGCGAGTCCAGCGGGTTGGAAATGGTGAAACCAACCTGGTTGTTGATCACGATGTGCACGGTGCCGCCGGTCTTGAAACCGCGGGTCTGCGACATCTGGAAGGTTTCCATGACCACGCCCTGGCCGGCGAACGCAGCGTCGCCGTGGATCGAGATCGGCAGGACCTTGTCACCGACGGTGTCGTTGCGACGGTCCTGGCGGGCGCGCACCGAACCTTCCACCACCGGCGAGACGATTTCCAGGTGGGACGGGTTGAACGCCATGGCCAGGTGGACTTCGCCACCGGGGGTCATCACGTTGGAGGAGAAGCCCTGGTGATACTTCACGTCACCGGAGCCCAGCTCGTTCATCTTCTTGCCTTCGAACTCGTCGAACAGCTCGCGCGGGTTCTTGCCGAAGGTGTTGACCAGCACGTTGAGGCGGCCGCGGTGGGCCATGCCGATCACGACCTCCTTGGTGCCGTAGGAGCCGGAGCGCTGGATCATTTCGTCCAGCATCGGGATCAGGCTTTCGCCGCCCTCGAGGCCGAAACGCTTGGTGCCTGGGTACTTGGTGCCCAGGTATTTCTCCAGGCCTTCACCTGCGGTGACGCGCTCGAGCAGGTGGGTCTGCACGTCGGCGGAGAATTCAGGACGGCCACGGACGCTTTCCAGGCGCTGCTGGAACCAGCTGCGCTGTTCGGAATCGACGATGTGGGTGAACTCGGCGCCGATGGTGCGACAATATGTCTTCTGCAGCGCATCGAAGATTTCGCGTAGGCTCGCCTCCTCTTTGCCGATGAACAGGTCGCCGGCACGGAAGGTCGTATCAAGGTCGGCATTGGTCAAGCCGTAGTGATTGATCGACAGGTCTACGGGCGCAGGGCGCTGCCACAACCCCAACGGGTCGAGCTTGGCAGCCTGATGGCCGCGCATACGATAGGCCTGGATCAGTCGCAGAACTTCAACCTGCTTCTTCTCGTGTTCACTGCTCACGCTCCCGGCGGAAACCGGTTGAGCGCGGCGCTGGTTCTTTGCCAGCAGTACGAAATGGTCGCGGATTGTAGAGTGCGATACATCGGTAGCGGTGCTGCCGTCGGCGGGCAACTTCTGGAAGTAGGTGCGCCACTCTTCTGGCACAGCGTTAGGGTCGTGCAGGTAGAGCTCATAAAGCTCTTCCACATATGCAGCGTTACCACCTGAAAGGTGGGCGCTTTCCCACATGCGCTGCATCACGCTTTCTTGCATGCTTGGTCACCCTCGGTTAGGGGACTGATCGGCAAGAGCCACAGCAAACCTGGAAAAGTCCGAACACAGCGACTGAACCACGCCACCTGGATCCTGCAGATTTTCCGGGTACCAGCCCGGAAGCCCCTGCTGGTCTCATATCTTCATAGGTAATGAGCGCGGGCTTTGTGGGCCCTTGCTCGGGTTTTACCTCAGTGCGGGCTCGACGCCCGCACCTCGGCTTACTGCTGGTGCAACATTTTTGGATCAGGTGCCGCTTTGCAGCAGCATGTTACGTACGTGACCGATTGCCTTGGTCGGGTTCAGACCTTTCGGGCAAAC
This sequence comes from Pseudomonas sp. NY15372, assembly GCF_048068215.1. Taxonomy (NCBI): domain Bacteria; kingdom Pseudomonadati; phylum Pseudomonadota; class Gammaproteobacteria; order Pseudomonadales; family Pseudomonadaceae; genus Pseudomonas; species Pseudomonas sp. NY15372. Next base: position 151,939 of record NZ_JBLUPY010000006.1, on the reverse strand, counting down.
GTTTACGCAGTTCATGATCCCGCGGCAGCGGAATACGCTGAACGGGTCATCCAGGGACGCCAGGCGCTCCTGGGTCTTGGTGTCACGGCTGTCGGCCAGGAAGCGATAGGCCTGCAGCAGAGCGGCGGGGCCCAGGAACTTGTCCGGGTTCCACCAGAACGACGGGCAGGAGGTCGAGCAGCAGGCGCACAGGATGCACTCGTACAGACCGTCCAGCTTGTCGCGGTCTTCCGGCGACTGCAGACGCTCGATGGCCGGGGCCGGCGTGTCATTCTGCAGGAACGGCTTCACCTTCTCGTACTGCTTGTAGAAGATGCTCATGTCGACGACCAGGTCACGAATGACCGGCAGGCCCGGCAGCGGGCGCAGAACCAGCTTGTTGCCCTTGACCGCCGCCGACAGCGGGGTGATGCAGGCCAGGCCGTTCTTGCCGTTGATGTTCATGCCATCGGAACCGCAAACGCCTTCACGGCAGGAGCGACGGTAGGAGAAGCCCTCGTCCTGCTCCTTGATCAGTGCCAACACGTCCAGAACCATCAGATCCTTGCCGCCGGTATCGACCTGGAAGGTCTGCATCTTCGGCGCCGAATCGGTGTCCGGGTTGTAACGATAAACTTCGACTTGCAACATAGCGGCCACCCTTAGTAAGTCCGGACTTTTGGTTCGAAGGCAGGAACTGTCTTCGGCGCAAAGTTGACGCCACGCTTGGCGACGCGCTTCTCACCCGGGTAATACAGGGTGTGGCACAGCCAGTTTTCGTCGTCACGGTCTTCGTAGTCTTCACGGGCGTGAGCGCCGCGGGACTCTTTACGGGCTTCGGCCGCGATGGCGGTCGCTTCGGCGACTTCCAGCAGGTTCTGCAGCTCCAGCGCTTCGATACGCGCGGTGTTGAAGGCCTGGGACTTGTCGTTGATCTTGACGTTGGCGATACGGTCGCGCAGGCCAGCCAGCTGCTCGATACCCTTCTGCATGTATTCGCCGGTACGGAATACACCGAAGTAGTTCTGCATGCAGCTTTGCAGCTCACGCTTGAGGCTGGCGACGTCTTCGCCGGTGGTGCGCTCGTTGAGCTTGCTCAGGCGGTTCAGGGCAACGTCGACGTCGGTGTCGCTGGCATCGCGGTACTCGACGCCTTCGGTCAGCGCCTTCTCCAGGTGCAGGCCGGCAGCGCGGCCGAACACGACCAGGTCGAGCAGCGAGTTGCCGCCCAGGCGGTTGGCACCGTGAACCGATACGCACGCCACTTCACCTACGGCGAACAGGCCAGGAATGATCTGGTCCTTGCCTTCGGCGTCCATGGTGATGGCCTGGCCATGAATGTTGGTGGCAACGCCGCCCATCATGTAGTGGCAGGTCGGGATGACCGGAACCGGAGCGACCACAGGGTCGACGTGGGCGAAGGTCTTGGACAGCTCGCAGATGCCTGGCAGGCGGCTGTGCAGCACTTCCTCGCCCAGGTGGTCCAGCTTCAGCAGTACGTGGTCCTTGTTCGGGCCCACGCCGTTGCCGGCGATGATTTCCTTGACCATGGAGCGGGCGACCACGTCGCGGCCAGCCAGGTCCTTCGCGTTCGGCGCGTAACGCTCCATGAAGCGCTCGCCGTGGGCGTTGATCAGGTAGCCACCTTCACCGCGGCAACCTTCGGTGACCAGTACACCGGCGCCGGCGATGCCGGTCGGGTGGAACTGCCACATCTCGATATCCTGCACCGGTACACCGGCACGCAGGGCCATGCCGACACCGTCGCCGGTGTTGATCAGGGCGTTGGTGGTGGAAGCGTAGATACGACCCGCACCGCCGGTAGCCAGAACGGTGGCCTTGGACTTGATGTACATGGTCTCGCCGGTTTCGATGCAGATCGCGATCACACCGACGAAGGCGCCATCCTGGTTCTTCACCAGGTCAACGGCGTAGTACTCGTTGAGGAAGGTGGTGCCCGCCTTCAGGTTGCCCTGGTAGAGGGTGTGCAGCAGCGCGTGACCGGTACGGTCGGAGGCTGCGCAGGTACGGGCGGCCTGGCCACCCTTGCCGAAGTCCTTGGACTGGCCACCGAACGGACGCTGATAGATACGGCCGGTTTCGGTACGGGAGAACGGCAGGCCCATGTGGTCCAGCTCGAAGACCGCTGCCGGGCCTTCCTGACACATGTATTCGATCGCGTCCTGGTCACCGATGTAGTCGGAGCCCTTGACGGTGTCGTACATGTGCCAGCGCCAGTCGTCGTTCGGGTCGGCCGAAGCGATGGCGCAGGTGATGCCACCCTGTGCGGAAACGGTGTGCGAACGGGTCGGGAACACCTTGGTGACCACGGCAGTCTTGTGACCGCCCTGGGCCAGCTGCAGCGCAGCGCGCATGCCGGCACCGCCGCCACCGATGATGATGGCGTCGAAGGAAATCGTTGGAATTTTAGCCATGGATCAGATACCCCAGAGAATCTGCACACCCCAGACGAAGTAGGCGAACATCGCAACGCCGCATACAGCCTGGAACAGGAAACGAATCGCAGTCGCCGACTTGCCGAACGACATCGGCGTCAGGTAGTCGGTGGCAATGGTCCACATGCCGACCCAGGCGTGGGCGCCCAGGGCAACGAGTGCCAGCAGACTGAAGATTCGCATCGCGTTGTTGGAGAACAGACCGTGCCACTGGGCATAGTCGAGACCCGGGTGAACGGCGACGTAGCCGATCAGGAAGATGAAGTAAGCCGCGAGAACGACCGCAGATACGCGCTGCGCCATCCAGTCATAGAGGCCCGAACGCGACAGGTTCGTGACATTAGTTACCATACCCAAACTCCCGCCAGAACGATCAGCACCACGGAGATGACGATCACGATTTTCGAGCCCAGCTTGCCGCCTTCCAGCGTCTCACCGACGCCCATGTCCATGATCAGGTGACGGATACCGGCCACCAGGTGATACAGCAGGCCGGACAGCAGGCCCCAGGTCACCAACTTGGCCAGCGGGCTGGTCAGACACGCCTTCACCTCGGCAAAGCCTTCCTCGGAACCCAGCGACTTGCCCAGTGCATACAGCATGATGGCAAGGCCGAGGAACAGGATGACGCCGGAGATACGGTGAAGAATGGACGTGTATGCGGTGATCGGGAGTTTGATGGTCCTTAGGTCTAGGTTTACAGGTCGTTGGCTTTTCACGGCTTTTTTCACACTGAAGAGCCCCTAGCTAACAGGGCAAAGTTGTTGGTAAGTGTACTGGTCAGGTACCCACCACCCAGGGAGCGACGACCCCCAGCGGAACGGGCTTGCAAGCCCCTGGCGGTCGGTTGCGGAGTATAGACAGTTAGGCTGCTTATGACAACGTGAGGGGCTCGCCCAAATAGCGCATTGCCTTTAACGGATAAAAGGCGTAAATGGGCGACAATTTCGCGAAAAACCAGGGCTCAGAGGGCGTTTCAACCAGCCTTTAGGCAAATTGACATTCGAATTTATCCCTCTATAGTGGTGCGGGCCCTGCGTGGGGGGTCTGTCTGATGATTTCAAGCATTAATAGGAGGCCACATGGCTGACAAAAAAGCGCAGTTGGTCATCGAGGGCGCAGCCCCCGTCGAGCTGCCCATTTTAACCGGCACCGTTGGTCCCGATGTTATCGACGTCCGCGGGTTGGGGGCTACTGGTCACTTCACCTTCGACCCCGGCTTCATGGCGACCGCCTCGTGCGAGTCGAAGATTACCTATATTGACGGCGACAAGGGTGTCCTGCTGCACCGCGGCTACCCGATCGAACAGCTCGCCGAAAAATCGGACTACCTGGAAACCTGCTACCTGCTGCTCAACGGCGAACTGCCCAATGCCGAGCAGAAGGCCCAGTTCGTCAGCACCGTGAAGAACCACACCATGGTTCACGAGCAGCTGAAATCCTTCTTCAACGGCTTCCGCCGCGACGCCCACCCGATGGCGGTGATGTGCGGCGTGGTCGGCGCCCTGTCGGCGTTCTATCACGACTCTCTGGACATCAACAACCCGCAACATCGCGAAATCTCCGCGGTGCGCCTGGTCGCCAAGATGCCGACCCTGGCCGCGATGGTTTATAAGTACTCCATGGGCCAGCCGATGATGTACCCGCGCAACGACCTGTCGTACGCGGAGAACTTCCTGCACATGATGTTCAACACCCCGTGCGAGATCAAACCGATCAGCCCGGTGCTGGCCAAGGCGATGGACCGGATCTTCATCCTCCATGCCGACCACGAGCAGAACGCCTCCACTTCCACCGTGCGCCTGGCAGGCTCCTCGGGCGCCAACCCGTTCGCCTGTATCGCTGCCGGCATCGCCGCGCTGTGGGGCCCTGCCCACGGCGGCGCCAACGAAGCCGTGCTGACCATGCTCGATGAAATCGGCGATGTCTCGAACATCGACAAGTACATCGCCAAGGCCAAGGACAAGAACGATCCGTTCAAGCTCATGGGCTTCGGTCACCGCGTGTACAAGAACCGCGACCCGCGCGCCACCGTGATGAAGCAGACCTGCGACGAAGTCCTGAGCGAACTGGGCATCAAGAACGACCCGCAGTTGGAACTGGCCATGCGCCTGGAAGAGATCGCCCTGACCGATCCGTACTTCATCGAGCGCTCGCTGTACCCGAACGTCGACTTCTACTCGGGCATCATCCTGAAGGCGATCGGTATTCCGACCAGCATGTTCACCGTGATCTTCGCCCTGGCACGTACCGTGGGCTGGATCTCGCACTGGAAGGAAATGCTCTCCAGCCCGTACAAGATCGGCCGTCCGCGCCAGCTGTACACCGGTTGCGAGCAGCGCGACATCGTTGACCTGAAGGACCGCAAGTAAGGGTTGCCCGGCAACACCGAACGCGTCTTCGAAAAAGGCCACCCCTGCGGTGGCCTTTTTTCATGGGCGCCCTACCCTTGCAGAAACGCCGCCACCCGCTGCGCAGCCGCCTGCAAATGCTGCTCATGGGTGAACCCGGACGCCTTCAGCGGCTTGAGATCATGATCCCCGGCCGCCAGCCAGCAGACCTCGATCGAGGGCGAAAGCACATAGCTTTGCACCGCCTCCCGGTTACCCAAGGCATCACGCTCCCCCTGGACGATCAAGGTACGCGTACGCAGCCCCGCCAGGTGCTCGACCCGAGGTTTGTCCGGCTTGCCCACCGCATAGAACGGATACCCCAGACACACCAGGGCGTCAGCACCCAGCTCATCGACCAAGAGGCTCGCCATGCGCCCGCCCATGGACTTGCCTCCGATCGCCAGCGGCCCCGTGACCAAAGGCCGCACCTGAGCGTACACCTGGCGCCAGCAATCGAGCAGCACCGCCTGCGGATTGGGCGGGCGCTTGCCACCCCCAACGCGGCGCTGCGCCATGTAGGGAAACTCGAAACGAACCACCCCTACCCCTTGCTCCGCCAGGCCTTGCGCCATCTCCTCCATGAACGCGCTGTCCATCGGCGCGCCTGCACCATGAGCCAGGATCAGGCACCCCTTGTAACCCAGCCCTTTCCCGACCCGAGGGGGATCGCAGCGCAAGCCTGAGACATTTCCCACCTGCGCCCATTGATCCCCGTCAATACCGGCAATGTGCCCATTACTCATGCTTCGCCTCGCTATCTAGCCTGCCTATAACCGTGGATGGGAACCCATACATGAACACAACCAGCAGTACCGCCTATAACTACAAGGTGGTCCGCCAATTCGCCATCATGACGGTGGTGTGGGGAATCGTCGGGATGGGGCTCGGCGTATTCATCGCCGCACAGCTCGTCTGGCCCGCCCTCAACTTCGACCTCCCATGGACCAGCTTCGGCCGCCTGCGACCACTGCACACCAATGCGGTGATCTTCGCCTTCGGCGGCTGCGCCTTGTTCGCCACCTCCTATTATTCGGTGCAACGCACCTGCCAGACCACCTTGTTCGCGCCACGCCTGGCGGCGTTCACGTTCTGGGGCTGGCAACTGGTGATCCTGCTGGCAGCTATCACCCTGCCGCTGGGCTACACCAGCTCCAAGGAGTACGCCGAGCTGGAATGGCCGATCGACATCCTGATCACCATCGTCTGGGTCGCCTACGCCGTGGTGTTCTTCGGCACACTGATCAAGCGCAACACCAAACACATCTACGTCGGCAACTGGTTCTACGGCGGCTTCATCCTCACCGTGGCGATGCTGCACATCGTCAATAACCTGGAAATGCCGGTCAGCCTGACCAAGTCCTACTCGCTGTACGCCGGCGCCACCGACGCGATGGTGCAATGGTGGTACGGCCACAACGCCGTAGGCTTCTTCCTGACTGCAGGCTTCCTGGGCATGATGTACTACTACGTGCCCAAGCAGGCCGAGCGCCCGGTGTATTCCTATCGCCTGTCGATCGTGCACTTCTGGGCGCTGATCACCCTGTACATCTGGGCCGGCCCGCACCATTTGCACTACACCGCGCTGCCTGACTGGGCGCAGTCGCTGGGCATGATCATGTCGCTGATCCTCCTGGCCCCGAGCTGGGGCGGCATGATCAACGGCATGATGACCCTCTCCGGGGCCTGGCACAAACTGCGCAGCGACCCGATCCTGCGTTTCCTGGTGGTGTCGCTGGCCTTCTACGGCATGTCCACCTTCGAAGGCCCGATGATGGCCATCAAGACCGTCAACGCCCTCTCCCACTACACCGACTGGACCATCGGCCATGTCCATGCTGGCGCCCTCGGCTGGGTGGCGATGATCTCCATCGGCGCGCTGTACCACACCATCCCGAAAGTGTTCGGCAAGGAGCGCATGTACAGCATCGGCCTGATCAACGCGCACTTCTGGCTGGCGACCATCGGCACCGTGCTGTACATCGCCTCGATGTGGGTCAACGGCATCGCCCAGGGCCTGATGTGGCGTGCGGTCAATGCCGACGGCACGCTCACCTACTCCTTCGTCGAGACGCTGGTGGCCAGCCACCCAGGTTTCATCGTCCGCTTCGTCGGCGGCGTGATCTTCCTCACCGGCATGCTGCTGATGGCCTGGAACACCTGGCGCACCGTGCGTGCACCCGCCACTGCCGCCGCCCCTGCGAACGCCCAGCTGGCCTGAGGAGACAAGCCTGATGAAACACGAAGTCATCGAGAAAAACGTAGGCCTGCTGGCACTGCTGATGGTGTTTGCCGTCAGCATCGGCGGCCTGACCCAGATCGTCCCGTTGTTCTTCCAGGACGTGACCAACAAGCCAGTCGAAGGCATGAAGCCCTACACCGCCCTGCAGCTCGAAGGCCGCGACATCTACATCCGCGAAGGTTGCGTAGGCTGCCACTCGCAGATGATCCGCCCGTTCCGCGCCGAGACCGAGCGCTACGGCCACTACTCGGTCGCCGGCGAAAGCGTCTGGGACCACCCGTTCCTGTGGGGCTCCAAGCGTACCGGGCCTGACCTGGCCCGCGTCGGCGGCCGCTACTCCGACGACTGGCACCGCGCGCACCTGTACAACCCGCGCAACGTCGTGCCGGAGTCGAAGATGCCGTCCTACCCATGGCTGGTCGCACAGAAGGTCGACGACAGCCACACCGACACCAAGATGCGCACCCTGCGCACCCTCGGTGTGCCCTACACCGACGAGGACATCGCCGGTGCCCGCGATGCGGTCAAGGGCAAGACCGAAATGGACGCCCTGGTGGCCTACCTGCAGGTGCTGGGCACCTCGATCAAGAACAAGAGGTAAGCGATGGAACTGTCACTGGATATCGGCATGATCCGCGGCCTGGGCACGTTGATGGTGATGATCGCCTTCATCGGCCTGAGCCTGTGGGTGTTCAACCGTCGCCGCGACCGCGACTTCGCCGAAGCGCGCCTGCTGCCCTTCGTCGATGACCGCCTGCCCCCAGCCGGGCAGGAACCTGCCACAAGGAGTAACCAGTAATGACCACCTTCTGGAGTACGTACATCAGCGTACTGACCCTCGGCAGCCTCATCGGCCTGACCTGGCTGCTGCTCGGCACCCGCAAGGGCCAGAGCAGGAACACCACCGATCAAACCATGGGCCACAGCTTCGATGGCATCGAGGAATACGACAACCCGCTGCCCAAGTGGTGGTTCTGGCTGTTCGTCGGCACCCTGGTGTTCGCGGTCGGATACCTGATCCTCTACCCGGGCCTCGGCAACTGGAAAGGCGTGCTGCCGGGTTATGAAAATGGCTGGACCCAGGTCAACGAATGGCAGAAGGAAATGGACAAGGCCGACGCCAAGTTCGGACCGATCTTCGCCAAGTACGCCGCCATGCCCGTGGAAGACGTGGCCAAGGACCCGCAAGCGCTGAAGATGGGCAGCCGCCTGTTCGCCTCGAACTGCTCGGTGTGCCACGGCTCCGACGCCAAAGGCGCCTACGGCTTCCCCAACCTCACCGACAAGGACTGGCGTTGGGGCGGCGAGCCGGAGACCATCAAGGCCTCGATCATGGATGGGCGCCACGGCGTGATGCCGGGCTGGGCCGAGGTGATCGGCGAACAAGGCGTGGCCGACGTGGCCGCCTTCGTGCTGACCAACCTGGACGGCCGTAGCCTGCCGCAAGGCGCCAAGGCCGACCCGGCCAAGGGCCAGGAAATCTTCGCCGCCAACTGCGTGGCCTGCCACGGGCCTGAAGGCAAAGGTACCCCTGCCATGGGCGCACCAGACCTCACTCACCCGCAGGCGTTCATCTACGGCTCGAGCTTCGCCCAGCTGCAGCAGACCATCCGCTACGGTCGCCAGGGCCAGATGCCAGCCCAGCGCGAGCTCCAGGGTAACGACAAGGTCCACTTGCTTGCCGCCTATGTCTACAGCCTCTCGCAGGACGACACGGCCGAAACCGTGACTGTCAAATAACACCCCTTCGCGGGCAAATCCTCTCCCACAGGGTTGGCGCTAATCCCTGTGGGAGCTGGCTTGCCCGCGAAAGGGCTGCCCCCGCAATACCCCCTGCTCAACCTACCCTCCTTGCACCCCCCTCGAACAGAACTAAGCTTGTTGCCTCATATAGGCTTCGCTCACAACGAGCGGAGCAGACGTGGCGCATGGCCTGTCGCCGCTCTAGAAAAAAGCTTGACCGATCGATCAGAAAAAGGCGAAAAACGGTACACATTACAAACATTTATTTGTGTACAATCATCCAGCCCCTAAACCGCGGGACGGTGGTGGAAAGGGCCTGGACACGGGTCGGCGCAAGCATTCTTGCGTTGCCATAACCCTAGTGGTTATCGATACTTGCGCCGATTTTCGACCAACAAGAACACCCTAAACCGTGGAACCTTAGAATGAGCACTGCAATCAGTCCGACTGCTTATAACTATAAGGTCGTCCGCCAGTTCGCCATCATGACGGTGGTCTGGGGGATCCTTGGCATGGGGCTCGGCGTCTTCATCGCCTCGCAACTGGTATGGCCCCAGCTGAACCTGGACCTGCCATGGACGAGCTTCGGCCGCCTTCGCCCGCTGCACACCAACCTGGTGATCTTCGCCTTCGGGGGTTGCGCACTGTTCGCCACCTCCTACTACGTGGTGCAGCGCACCTGCCAGACCCGGCTGATCTCCGACAGCATGGCCGCCTTCACCTTCTGGGGTTGGCAGGCGGTGATCGTCGGCGCCCTGATCACCCTGCCGATGGGCTACACCACCACCAAGGAATACGCCGAGCTCGAGTGGCCGCTGGCGATCCTGCTGGCCATCGTCTGGGTCACCTACGGCTTGGTGTTCTTCGGCACCATCGTCAAGCGCAAGACCAAGCACATCTATGTCGGCAACTGGTTCTACGGTGGCTTCATCGTGGTCACGGCGATGCTGCACATCGTCAACCACATGTCCCTGCCGGTCAGCTGGTTCAAATCGTACTCGGCCTACTCCGGCGCCACCGACGCGATGATCCAGTGGTGGTACGGCCACAACGCCGTGGGCTTCTTCCTGACCACCGGTTTCCTGGGCATGATGTACTACTTCGTACCCAAGCAGGCCGAACGCCCGATCTACTCGTATCGCCTGTCGATCGTGCACTTCTGGGCGCTGATCACCCTGTACATCTGGGCCGGCCCGCACCACCTGCACTACACCGCGCTGCCTGACTGGGCACAGTCGCTGGGCATGGTGATGTCGATCATCCTGCTGGCCCCGAGCTGGGGCGGCATGATCAACGGCATGATGACCCTCTCCGGGGCCTGGCACAAACTGCGCACCGACCCGATCCTGCGTTTCCTGGTGGTGTCGCTGGCCTTCTACGGCATGTCCACCTTCGAAGGCCCAATGATGGCCATCAAGACGGTCAACTCGCTGTCGCACTACACCGACTGGACCATCGGCCATGTCCACGCCGGCGCGCTCGGCTGGGTGGCGATGATCTCCATCGGCTCGGTCTACCACATGATTCCCAAGCTCTACGGCCGCCAGCAGATGCACAGCGTCGGCCTGATCAACGCGCACTTCTGGCTGGCGACCATCGGCACCGTGCTGTACATCGCCTCGATGTGGGTCAACGGCATCACCCAGGGCCTGATGTGGCGCGCCATCAACGACGACGGCACCCTCACCTACTCCTTCGTCGAAGCCCTCCAGGCCAGCCACCCGGGCTACATCGTCCGTGCCCTGGGCGGTGCGTTCTTCGCCTCCGGCATGCTGCTGATGGCTTACAACGTCTACCGCACCGTCCGCGCCTCGAAGCCGGCCGAGGCTGAGGAAGCCGCCAAGATCGTCGTCGTGGGAGCTCACTGATGAAACACGAAGCAGTCGAGAAGAATATCGGCCTGCTGGCCTTCTTCATGGTCATCGCCGTCAGCGTCGGTGGCCTGACCCAGATCGTCCCGCTGTTCTTCCAGGACGTGACCAACAAGCCGGTCGAGGGCATGAAGCCGCGAACCGCGCTGGAGCTCGAAGGCCGCGACATCTACATCCGCGAAGGTTGCGTAGGCTGCCACTCGCAGATGATCCGCCCGTTCCGCGCCGAGACCGAGCGCTACGGCCACTACTCGGTCGCTGGCGAAAGCGTCTGGGACCACCCGTTCCTGTGGGGCTCCAAGCGTACCGGGCCTGACCTGGCCCGCGTCGGTGGCCGCTACTCCGACGACTGGCACCGCGCACACCTGTACAACCCGCGCAACGTGGTACCGGAGTCGAAGATGCCGTCCTACCCGTGGCTGGTCGAGAACAAGCTCGACGGCAAGGATACGCCGAAGAAGATGGAAGTCTTGCGCACCCTGGGCGTGCCCTACACCGACGAGGACATCGCCGGCGCCCGCGACGCGGTCAAGGGCAAGACCGAGATGGACGCCATCGTGGCGTACCTGCAAGGCCTTGGCACCATCATCAAGAGCAAGCGGTGACACTGATGGATATCGGGATGATTCGCGGCCTGGGCACCGTCGTGGTGATGGTGGCCTTCGTTGGCCTGGCGCTGTGGGTGTTCAACCCACGGCGCAAGAAGGAATTCGACGAGGCGACCCGGTTGCCGTTCGCCGATGACCCCGAGGCCAGCCAGCACGTCGAGCAAGCGCAAGCGAAAGCTTCTAGGAGCAACGAACAATGACAACCTTCTGGAGTCTGTACGTCACCGTCCTGACCCTGGGCACCATCTTCTCTCTGACCTGGCTGTTGCTTTCCACTCGCAAGGGCCAGCGCGAGGAAGCCACCGACGAGACCGTCGGCCATGCCTTCGACGGTATCGAGGAATACGACAACCCGCTGCCCAAATGGTGGTTCTGGCTGTTCGTCGGCACCATCGTGTTCGCCCTGGGCTACCTGGTGCTTTACCCGGGCCTGGGTAACTGGAAAGGCATCCTGCCGGGCTACCAGTACCTGGATAACGAGAAGAAGACCGAGTTCGCCAACGGCCAACCAGGCTGGACCGGCGTGCACGAGTGGGAAAAGGAAATGGCCAAGGCCGACGCCCGCTTCGGGCCGATCTTCGCCAAGTTCGCCGCCATGCCCATCGAGGAAGTGGCCAAGGACCCGCAAGCGCTGAAGATGGGGGGCCGCCTGTTCGCCTCCAACTGCTCGGTGTGCCACGGCTCCGACGCCAAGGGCGCCTACGGCTTCCCCAACCTGACCGATAACGACTGGCGCTGGGGCGGCGAGCCGGAGACCATCAAGACCACCATCATGAATGGTCGCCACGGCGTGATGCCGGCCTGGGCCGAGGTGCTCGGCGAGCAGGGCGTGGCCGACGTCGCCGCCTTCGTGTTGACCAACCTGGACGGGCGCAGCCTGCCGGAAGGCGCCAAGGCCGACCCGGCCAATGGCCAGAAGCTATTCGCCGCCAACTGCGTAGCCTGCCACGGCCCCGAGGGCAAGGGCACCCCAGCCATGGGCGCGCCGAACCTGACCCACCCGCAGGCGTTCATCTACGGCTCGAGCTTCGCCCAGCTGCAACAGACCATCCGCTACGGTCGCCAGGGGCAGATGCCAGCCCAGGCGCAGATGCAAGGCAACGACAAGGTCCACCTGCTGGCGGCCTACGTCTACAGCCTCTCGCACCAGGAACAGGAAACGGCCAAGGCCGAGTGAGTGTGTGACCCAGGCCCCGCCAGCGACCCTGCCGGGGCCTTTTTCTTGAGCAGGGTTCGGCGTTGCCTGTTCTGGCACTATCGCCGGCAAGCCGGCTCCCACAGATTCGGAGTGGGAGCCGACTTGCCGGCGATGAAGCCAGACAATTTCAACCGCTTGATGACTTGAATCAATTGACAGCCGCCTTTACACGATCCACGCCATAAACCCAATGCGACTAAAGGTCGCGGCGCGCCCTTTGCCTGCCAGCACAGGCGTATCATGGGCCGCAGAGCGCTAGCAGAATGCGCAGGACTGCGGCCGGCACGTACTGGCCGCGGCATTTCTCCACTGCCGTGGGACACGATGATGAGCAAGCAAATTCCGGTACATGATGTCACCCCACCCGCCAAGAAAGGCCAGGAATCCCTCGACCTCTATGCCTCCCGGGAAAAGATCTACACCCGCGCCTTCACTGGCGTGTTCCGCAGGCTGCGGATGGTCGGCGGAGCGATCCTGTTCCTGCTTTACTTCGGCACCGTGTGGCTGAACTGGGGCGATCATCAGGCCGTATGGTGGAACCTGCCCGAGCGCAAGTTCTACATCTTTGGCGCCACCATCTGGCCCCAGGACTTCATCCTGCTCTCGGGCCTGCTGATCGTCGCCGCCTTCGGCCTGTTCTTCATCACCGTGTTCGCCGGCCGTGTGTGGTGCGGCTATACCTGCCCGCAAAGCGTCTGGACCTGGATCTTCATGTGGTGCGAGAAAGTCACCGAGGGCGACCGCAACCAACGCATGAAGCTGGACAAGGCGCCGATGAGCGCCAACAAGCTGCTGCGCAAGACCGCCAAGCACAGCCTATGGCTGCTGATCGGCTTCGTCACCGGCATGACCTTCGTCGGCTATTTCTCGCCGATCCGCGAACTGGTCAGCGAATTCTTCACAGGCCAAGCCGATGGCTGGGCCTACTTCTGGGTCGGTTTCTTCACCCTCGCCACCTATGGCAATGCCGGCTGGCTGCGGGAGCAGGTGTGCGTGCACATGTGCCCGTACGCGCGGTTCCAGAGCGTGATGTTCGACAAGGACACCCTGATCGTTTCCTACGACCCGCGCCGCGGCGAAACCCGCGGACCACGCAAGAAGGACATGGATTACAAGGCCAAGGGCCTGGGCGACTGCATCGATTGCACCATGTGCGTACAGGTCTGCCCGACCGGCATCGACATCCGTGATGGCCTGCAGATCGAATGCATCGGCTGCGCGGCGTGCATCGACGCCTGCGACAACATCATGGAGAAGATGAACTACCCCAAGGGCCTGATCAGCTATACCACCGAGCACAACTTGTCCGGGCAGAAGACCCATATGCTGCGCCCGCGCCTGATCGGTTACGCCTTGGTACTGCTGGTGATGATCGGCCTGCTGGTCACCGCGTTCGCCACCCGTTCGCTGGTGGGCTTCGACGTCAGCAAGGACCGCGTGCTGTACCGCGAGAATGCCCAAGGGCGAATCGAGAACGTGTACAGCCTCAAGGTCATGAACAAAGACCAGCGCGACCATGTTTACGTGCTCGATGCCGCCGGCCTGCCAGGCCTGCAGCTCGAAGGCCACCGCGAGGTGCGAGTCGCCGCCGGCGATATCGTCAGCCTGCCGGTGCAATTGTCGGTCGCCCCCGAGCAATTGCCCTCGACCACCAACGAAATCACCTTCATCCTCAAGGACGCCGACGACAGCGCCACCCAGGTTGAAGCCAAGAGCCGTTTCATCGGCCCGCAAATCCGCTGAGAGAGAACGACATGCCTGCCGCAACCGCCGCCAGCCCATGGTACAAGCACCTCTGGCCCTGGATCATCATCGGCATCCTGACCACCTCGGTCTGCCTGAGCCTGACCATGGTCAGCATTGCCGTGCGCAACCCGGACAACCTGGTGAACGACAACTACTACGAGGCCGGCAAGGGCATCAACCGTTCCCTGGACCGGGAACTGCTGGCCCAGACCCTCAACCTCAAGGCCAGCGTGCATCTGGACGAGCTGACCGGCGAAGTCCAGGTGCGCCTGAGCGGCGAGAGCGACCCGCAGGCGCTGGAACTGAACCTGATCTCACCGACCCAGCCGGAGCGCGACCGCAAGGTGCAACTGGCCCGTGTCGAGCCAGGCCGTTATGTCGGCCAGCTGGAAGACAAGGTCGAAGGCCGGCGCTTCGTCGAGCTGCTGGGCAACCAGGACGGTCGCGTGTGGCGGCTGTTCGAGGAGGAGAAAGTCGCCCATGGGGTGAACCTGGAACTGGGCGATGAGGCCCTGCAGGGTGCCGAGCACCAGGAATAGCGACACCGCCTCGCACCTTGTGGGAGCGGGCTTGTCCCGCGATGGCGTCAGCTCGGGCACCTCCTTTAGCCGAACCGACGCCATCGCGGGGCAAGCCCGCTCCCACAGGGTCGATGCAAACCTGAAGATTTGCGTAAGGCAACAATTCGATGACCCAACCCACGCCCTGCTACCACTGCGCCCTGCCCGTCCCCGCCAGCAGCCGCTTCACCGCAGTGGTCCTCGGTGAACCGCGACAGTTCTGCTGCCCCGGCTGCCAGGCCGTGGCCGAGTCGATCGTGGCCGGCGGCCTGGAGAGCTACTACCAGCACCGCAGCGACACCAGCGCCAACCCCGAGGCCCTACCGCGCCAGTTGCAGGACGAATTGGCCCTCTACGACCGCGCCGATGTGCAGCAGGGCTTCGTCCGCCAACAGGGCGAGCTTCGCGAAACCACGCTGATGATCGAAGGCATCAGCTGCGCCGCCTGTGGCTGGCTGATCGAGAAACATCTGCGCAACCTGCCAGGTGTGGCCGAGGCGCGCCTGAACCTGTCCAATCACCGCCTGCTGGTGGCCTGGGACGACCGCCAGGTACCGCTCTCGCACCTGCTGGCCGAGCTGCGCCAGATCGGCTACGCCGCCCACCCCTACCAGCCTGACCAGGCCGCCGAACAGCTGGCCCGGGAGAACCGCAGCGCCCTGCGCCGCCTGGGCGTGGCGGGCCTGCTGTGGTTCCAGGCGATGATGGCGACCATGGCCACCTGGCCTGAATTCAACATCGACCTGAGCCCCGAACTGCATACCATCCTGCGTTGGGTCGCGCTGTTTCTGACCACGCCCATCGTCTTCTACAGCTGCGCACCGTTCTTCAAGGGCGCCGCCCGCGACCTGCGTACCCGCCACCTGACCATGGACGTCTCGGTGTCGCTGGCCATCGGCCTGGCCTACGGCGCCGGAATCTGGACCGCCATCACCGGCAGCGGCGAGCTGTACTTCGACACGGTCGGCATGTTCGCGCTGTTCTTGCTCACCGGTCGCTACCTGGAACGCCGCGCACGGGAACGTACAGCCGCCGCCACCGCCCAGCTGGTCAACCTGCTGCCGGCCTCGTGCCTGCGCCTGGATGCCGCCGGCCACGGCGAGCGTATCCTGCTGGCGGAGCTGCGCCAGGGTGACCGGGTGCAGGTGCTGCCCGGCGCGGTGATCCCGGCCGATGGCCGCATCGTCGACGGCCGCTCCAGCATCGACGAGTCGCTGCTGACCGGCGAATACCTACCCTTGGCGCGCCAGGCCGGCGATCGGGTCACCGGCGGCACGCTGAATGTCGAAAGCCCCCTGACCGTGGAGGTCCAAGCACTGGGCCAGGACTCGCGGCTCTCGGCCATCGTTCGCCTGCTCGAGCGGGCCCAGTCGGAAAAGCCCCGGTTGGCCGAGATCGCCGACCGGGCTTCCCAGTGGTTCCTGTTGTTCACCCTGGTAGCCAGTGTCGCCATTGGCCTGCTGTGGTGGCAAATCGACGCGCCACGTGCGTTCTGGATCGTCCTGGCCATGCTGGTGGCGACCTGCCCATGCGCACTGTCTTTGGCCACGCCCACCGCCCTCACCGCAGCCACCGGCACCCTGCACCGGCTGGGCTTGCTGGTGACCCGCGGCCATGTGCTCGAAGGCCTGAACCAGATCGACACAGTGATCTTCGACAAGACCGGCACCCTGACCGAAGGCCGCCTGGCCCTGCGCAGCATCCACCCGCTAGGCCCCTTGCCCGCCGATCGTTGCCTGGCCCTGGCCGCGGCGCTCGAAAATCGCTCGGAGCACCCCATCGCGCGCGCCTTCGGCCGTGCCGCGATACCTGCCGAAGATGTCCAGACGGAGCCAGGGCTGGGCCTTGAGGGGCTGTTCGAAGGCGCGCGCCTGCGTATCGGCCAGGCCAGTTTCGTCTGCGCCCTGAGCGGCGCGCCCGTGCCGAGCGTGCCGCAACCGCGCGGCCAATGGCTGTTACTGGGCGATACCCAGGGCCCCCTGGCCTGGTTCGGTCTCGATGACCGCCTGCGTGAGGATGCTCCCGCCCTGTTGGCTGCCTGCAAGGCCCGGGGCTGGAAGACCCTGCTGCTGTCCGGCGACAGCTCACCGATGGTCGCCGAGGTGGCAACGCAGTTGTGCATCGACCAGGCCATCGGCGGCCTGCGCCCGGACGACAAGCTGGACCGACTCAAGGCCTTGCAGGCCGAAGGCCGCAAGGTGCTGATGCTGGGTGACGGCGTCAACGATGTGCCGGTACTGGCTGCCGCCGATATCAGCATCGCCATGGGCTCGGCCACGGACCTGGCCAAGACCTGCGCCGACGCGGTGCTGTTGTCCAACCGCCTCGAGGCGCTGGTGCAGGCCTTCGACCTGGCCCGCCGTACCCGACGCAACATCCTCGAGAACCTGCTCTGGGCGACCCTGTATAATGGCCTGATGTTGCCGTTCGCCGCCCTGGGCTGGATCACGCCGGTCTGGGCGGCCATTGGCATGTCGGTCAGCTCGCTGATCGTGGTTCTCAACGCCCTGCGCCTGACCCGCCTGCCCAGCGCAGCGGGCCAGCCTGCACATGAGCCCTCGACACCCGGAAGGAAACCGCTATGCCCGCCCTCTACGTCATGATCCCGGCGGCCCTGCTGATCGTAGGCGTGGCCGTGTACATCTTCTTCTGGGCGGTGGACAGCGGCCAGTACGACGACCTCGACAGCCCCGCCCACAGCATCCTGTTCGATGACCAGGACCCGCGCCACCAGGCCGCCGTGAAACCTGACCAAGCCCAAGCCGACGCAGACAAGGACTCGAAACCACGTGCCTGACCTGCTCCCGCTCATCGGCTCGGCGCTGGTTCTGGGCCTGCTTGGCGGCGGCCACTGCCTGGGCATGTGCGGCGGCCTGATGGGCGCCCTGACCCTCGCCATCCCGCCTGAGCAACGCGCCCGACGCCTGCGCCTACTGCTGGCCTACAACCTCGGGCGCATCCTCAGCTACGCCGCCGCCGGCCTGGTGCTGGGCCTTGCCGGCGTGGCGTTGGCCAGCAGCCCATTGGCTCAAGGGCTGCGCGTGGTTGCCGCGTTGTTGCTCATTGCCATGGGCCTGTACCTGGCCGGCTGGTGGAGCGGCCTGACCCGCATCGAAGCGCTCGGGCGCGGCCTGTGGCGGCACGTCCAACCGTTGGCGACGCGCTTGCTGCCGGTGTCGAGCCTGCCCCGCGCCCTGCTGCTCGGCGCCCTGTGGGGCTGGCTGCCGTGTGGCCTGGTCTACAGCACGCTATTGTGGGCGGCCAGCCAGGGCAATGCGGCCCACAGTGCCGCGCTGATGCTGGCGTTCGGGCTGGGCACCTGGCCTGTGCTGGTCGCCACAGGCCTTGCTGCCGAGCGTATCGGCACCTTGCTGCGCAAGCGTGGCGTGCGCATGGCAGGCGGATTGCTGGTGATCCTGTTCGGCCTGTGGACACTGCCCGGGCCGCACCAGCATTGGCTGATGGGGCATTGATCAGCGGCGCAGAACCGATGGCTGGCGCTACCTCTGTGGGAACAACTATCTTGAGTTGTTTGCCGGCCCTATCGCTGGCAAGCCAGCTCCCACAGGGACGGCGGTGTCCCTGAAAGCAGCGCAGGGCAAATGGGAACAACTGTCTTGAGTTGTTTGCCCCGACCCTATCGCTGGCAAGCCAGCTCCCACAGGTACGGCGGTGTCTCTGAAAGCAGCGCAGGACAAGTGGGAGCAACTGTCTTGAGTTGTTTGCCCCGGCCCTATCGCTGGCAAGCCAGCTCCCACAGGGACGGCGGTGCCTCTGAAAGCAGCGCAGGGCAAATGGGAGCAACTGTCTTGAGTTGTTTGCCTCGACCCTATCGCTGGCAAGCCAGCTTCCACAGGGACGGCGGTGTCCCTGAAAGCAGCGCAGGGCAAATGGAAACAAATGTCTTGAGTTGTTTGCCCCGGCCCTATCGCTGGCAAGCCAGCTCCCACAGGGACGGCGGTGTCTCTGAAAGCAGCGCAGGGCAAATGGGAGCAACTGTCTTGAGTTGCTTGCCCCGGCCCTATCGCTGGCAAGCCAGCTCCCACAGGTACGGCGGTGTCTCTGAAAGCAGCGCAGGGCAAATGGGAGCAACTGTCTTGAGTTGTTTGCCCCGACCCTATCGCTGGCAAGCCAGCTTCCACAGGGACGGCGGTGTCCCTGAAAGCAGCGCAGGACAGGTGGGAGCCGGCTTGCCGGCGATTGGGGCGCACAGCGCCCCCGGACGGTCCATCCGAAGCCCGTTGATGCAAATCAAAACAGCTTTTTCGTCGGCCCCCTAGACTCCGGACACTGCCGCTCTATCCGGGGACCACCATGCTCGACGACCTATGCTGGGATTCCGACCTGATCCGCCGCTACGATCTGGCCGGGCCGCGCTACACCTCATACCCGACCGCCGTGCAACTGCATGGTGAAGTGGGCTCGTTCGACCTGCTCCATGCCCTGCGCGAGAGCCGCCGTGCGGTTCGCCCGTTGTCGCTGTACGTGCACGTGCCGTTCTGCGCCAACATCTGCTATTACTGCGCCTGCAACAAGGTCATCACCAAGGACCGCGCCCGGGCCCAGCCCTACCTGCAACGCCTGGAGCAGGAAATCCAGCTTGTCGCCTGCCACCTGGCCCCCAACCAGCGCGTCGAGCAACTGCACTTCGGCGGCGGCACTCCCACGTTCCTCAGCCATGTGGAACTGCGCCACTTGATGGCAACCCTGCGCCAGCATTTCCACCTGCTGGACGACGACTCCGGCGATTACGGCATCGAGATCGACCCACGCGAGGCCGACTGGTCGACCATGGGCCTGCTGCGCGAGCTGGGCTTCAACCGCGTCAGCCTGGGTGTACAGGACCTGGACCCGGCCGTGCAACGAGCGATCAACCGCCTGCAGAGCCTGGAGCAGACCCGTACGCTGGTCGAAGCTGCACGTACCCTACAGTTCCGTTCGGTCAACCTCGACCTGATCTACGGCCTGCCCCGACAGACTCCAGACGGCTTCGCCCGTACCGTGGAGGAAGTGATCCGCCTGCAACCGGACCGCCTCTCGGTGTTCAACTACGCCCACCTGCCCGAGCGCTTCATGCCGCAGCGGCGCATCGACAGCAATGAACTGCCGGCCCCCGCCGCCAAACTGGAGATGCTGCACCGCACCATCGAGCAACTGACGGCCGCCGGCTACCGCTACATCGGCATGGACCACTTTGCCCTGCCCGATGACGAACTGGCCATCGCCCAGGAAGAAGGCACCCTGCAACGCAACTTCCAGGGCTATACCACCCACGGGCATTGCGACCTGATCGGCCTGGGCGTCTCGGCCATCAGCCAGATCGGCGACCTCTACTGCCAGAACAGCAGCGACCTGGCCACATACCAGGAGACCCTCTCCAACGCCCAGCTGGCCACCCAGCGCGGGCTGCTGTGCACCCCGGACGACCGCGTGCGGCGGGCGGTGATCCAGCAGCTTATCTGCCACTTCGAGCTGGATTTCGACACCATCGAGCAGGCCTTCTCCATCGATTTTCGCGGCTACTTCAACGAGCAGTGGCCGGCGCTTCAAGCCATGCAGCGAGACGGCCTGATCAGCCTGGACACCCAGGGCATCCGCGTGATGCCTGCCGGGCGCCTGCTGGTGCGCTCGGTATGCATGGTGTTCGATGCTTACCTGGCCATGCACAACCGCCAGCGTTTTTCACGGGTGATCTGATACGAATCGATCGACCGCATGGACAGACCTCCTTGCCAGGGACACTATTGGGCAATTGACAGGCCTGGGCAGCTATTCGCCACGGCCTGGCCAGCGCGCACCAAAATAGCGCATGCTGGCCTACACCCCACGCTGTGAGTTACCCTTACAGCTTATGTGTGCTTTCTCACAAGGATCGATTGTCATGTCCGAGCCAGTCAAACTGCGCCCTCACAACCAGGCCCACTGCAAGGATTGCAGCCTGGCGCCTCTGTGCCTGCCCCTGTCCCTCGACCTGGAGGACATGGACGCCCTGGACGAGATCGTCAAGCGCGGCCGCCCGTTGAAGAAAGGGGAATTCCTGTTCCGCCAGGGCGACAATTTCGGCTCGGTGTATGCGGTGCGCTCCGGCGCCCTGAAAACCTTCAGCCTGAGCGACAGCGGCGAAGAGCAGATCACCGGTTTCCATCTGCCCAGCGAGCTGGTCGGCCTGTCCGGCATGGACACCGAGGCGTACCCGGTGTCGGCCCAGGCACAAGAGACCACATCGGTCTGCGAGATTCCGTTCGAGCGTCTGGACGAGCTGTCGGTGCAACTGCCGCAACTGCGTCGCCAACTGATGCGCGTGATGAGCCGCGAGATCCGCGACGATCAGCAGATGATGCTGCTGTTGTCGAAGAAGACTGCCGACGAGCGCATCGCTACCTTTCTGGTCAACCTTTCCGCGCGCTTCCGTGCTCGCGGCTACTCGGCCAACCAGTTCCGCCTGAGCATGTCGCGCAACGAGATCGGCAACTACCTGGGCCTGGCGGTGGAAACCGTGTCACGGGTCTTCACCCGCTTCCAGCAGAATGGCCTGATCAAGGCCGAAGGCAAGGAGGTGCACATCCTCGACCCGATCCAGCTCTGCGCGCTGGCGGGTGGCGCGATGGAAGCCTGAACAAGCCTCCCCGGCAAGGTATACTGGCGCATCCGTTTTCCAGGAAAGCCACATGCACTGCGATACCTTCGACCTCAAAGCCCTGATCCGCCCGGTCCCGGACTTCCCCAAGCCGGGCGTGATCTTCCGCGACATCACCCCGCTGTTCCAGTCGCCCCGTGGGCTGCGCTACGTCGCCGACCAATTCATCGAGCGCTACGTCGAGGCCGAGTTCAGCCACATCGGTGCCATGGACGCCCGCGGCTTCTTGATCGGCTCGATCATCGCCCATCAATTGAACAAGCCGCTGATCCTGTTCCGCAAACAGGGCAAGCTGCCGGCCGACGTGCTGTCGGAGGCCTACCAGACCGAATACGGCGAAGCCTTCCTGGAAGTGCATGCCGACAGCCTGTGCGAAGGTGATTCGGTATTGATCTTCGACGACCTGATCGCCACCGGCGGCACCTTGCTGGCGGCTGCCAACCTGGTGCGACGTACCGGCGCCGAGGTGTTCGAGGCGGCAGCGATCATCGACCTGCCGGAGCTGGAAGGTTCGCGTCGCCTACAGGCGGCGGGAGTGCCGACCTTCTGCCTGACCGAGTTTTCGCTCAGCGAATATTGAGATGCATCGGGGCCGCTGCGCGGCCCATTCGCGGGCAAGCCCGCTCCTACAGGCGGTGGCGTATCGGCTTACAGCGAAATGGGTTTACGCCCTGCGAATGCATGAGCCAGGGTCCCACCGTCCACCATCTCCAGCTCCCCTCCCAACGGCACGCCGTGAGCGATCCGAGAGGCGGCCAGGCCTTTTTCGGCCAATAGCTGAGCGATGTAGTGGGCGGTCGCCTCCCCTTCCACGGTGGGGTTGGTGGCCAGGATCACTTCACTGAACGTGCCCTGCTCTTCGATCCTCGCCATCAACTGCGGGATGCCGATGGCCTCTGGACCCAGGCCATCCAAGGGCGACAGGTGGCCCTTTAGCACGAAATAGCGACCGCGGTAGCCGGTCTGCTCCACTGCGTACACGTCCATAGGGCCTTCGACCACGCACAGCTGGGTGTCGTCGCGGCGCGTGTCGGCGCACTGGGGGCACAGTTCCTGCTCGGTCAGGGTGCGGCATTGGCGGCAATGGCCGACGCCCTCCATGGCTTGGCTCAGGGCTTGGGCCAGGCGCAGGCCGCCGCTGCGGTCGCGCTCGAGCAGCTGCAGTGCCATGCGCTGGGCGGTTTTCTGGCCGACGCCGGGCAAGGTGCGCAGGGCATCGATCAGTTGGCGGATCAGGGGGCTGAAGCTCATGGGAAAGGCCTGACAGATCAATAGGAGGCGGTTTATACCCATCAGGGTCATTCACGTCAAATGGATGCAAGCTGGGATACCCTGTCATCTGCCGCCCTGATGCCCTCTCCTCCCGCTCCTATTCTTGCTCTTGCTTGCGATGCGTGATAGCCCAGGCGCCGTAAGGGCGTAAAAGTGACTCGGCGTCACCATCGCAAACGGACTTTGCGCTTACCTCAAACCGACGCGCAATAAAAAAGCCGCCCCGATAATCGGCAGCGGCTTCGATAGGCAGCCGGTCAAGACCGGCAACGCATCAGAACGGCATCTTGAAGCCAGGCGGCAATTGCATGCCAGCGGTCATGCTGCCCATCTTTTCCTGGCTGTTCTGCTCGACCTTGCGCACCGCGTCGTTCAGCGCAGCAGCGATCAGGTCTTCCAGTACCTCCTTGTCGTCCTCTTCGGTCGACATCAGGCTCTGGTCGATGCTGACGCGCTTCACGTCGTGACGACCGGTCATCACCACGCTCACCAGGCCACCACCCGACTGGCCGGTGACTTCGGCGTTGGCCAGCTCTTCCTGCATTTTCTGCATCTTTTCCTGCATTTGCTGGGCCTGCTTCATCAGGCCGGCCATGCCACCTTTCATCATGGGGTACACCTCGATTGGTTCATGTAATGCGGCCGACGCAGCGCCGGGCGCATGGTTATCGGTTATTCGCCCTGGCTGACCAAGGCCTGTACAGGCTCAATAGTATCCTGCCGCACCGTTGCACCGAACTGCCGGATCATCTGCTGGATGAGTGGGTCCTGTTCGATCGACACCTCCGCGTCGCGCTGACGCTCGGCCCGCTTGCGCGCTGCAGCCTGGGCGGGCGTCTCCTGCTCCGGGCGGATCAGCTCGATCTGCAAGCGCAGGGTGCGCCCCAGGTGCTGGTTGAGCGCCTCGTTCAGGCGCCGCTGCTGGGTCGTGTTGAACAGCGCGCCCTGGGCCGGGTCCAGGTGCAGCAGCCAGTCATCGCCCTCAGCGGCGATCAACGTACAGTTTGCGGCGATGTTGCCTGTCATGCCCGACACAGGCAACTGCGGGAATAATTCCAGCCATTGCAAGGCCAGGCCTGTGGCGGGCTTGGCCGCAGGCAATGGCTCCGGCGCCTTGGCCGGCTCGGCCTCGTGCACATGTTCGGCCAGCTCGTCCAGATAGCTGAAGCCTGCTGGATCGCTGTCCGGCGTGTAGTAGTCCTCGTCCAGCGGAGGCTCGTCGTCCCGGTCCATGCCGGCAGGGCCATAGGCAGACGGGTCGAACGGCGGCTCGTCGTCGTTCGATGACTCCACGCTCGGCCCTGGTTCAGGCGCCGGCTCAGGGGCAGGCGCCACAGCGACAGGGGCCTGCGGGGCAGCAGGCGCTTCCCATGGCAGGTCGATGACCTCCTCCACCTGCGGCTCGGGCGCGTGGACCTCTGCCTGAGCCTCAGGCTCGGCCTCTGCGGGCGGGGTGGGTTCAACCGGCTGCTGCGGCGCTTCGGCAGGCTCGACGACGGGATCGGCCACCGCCGCTACGTCTGCAGGTGCCGCGGCGGGCTCGGGAACGCTGGCAACAGCCGGCTCGACGGCAGGCGCCGCAGCTGCCACCGGGGTTGCCGGATCAGCTGTGGCCTGGCTGATCCCCACCGGCTTTAGTACCGGCTTCGG
Source organism: Pseudomonas sp. NY15372 (assembly GCF_048068215.1). Classification (NCBI taxonomy): domain Bacteria; kingdom Pseudomonadati; phylum Pseudomonadota; class Gammaproteobacteria; order Pseudomonadales; family Pseudomonadaceae; genus Pseudomonas; species Pseudomonas sp. NY15372. The sequence continues at coordinate 127,587 of NZ_JBLUPY010000006.1, read as the reverse complement.
TGCATCGTCGGCATCGGCCGGGCGGAAGGCCAGCATTCGCAGCAGGACCATCTCGAAGCCACCGCGCGGGTCCGGCGCCAGGGGCAGGTCGCGACGGCCGATCAGGCCCATCTGGTAATAGAACTGCACATCCTCGGCCGGCAGTGCCGAGGCCAGGGCCAGCACCCGTTCACGGTCGCCCTGGCCGTTGTCGACGGCCTCGGGCAATGCCTGGGCGATGGCAACCCGGTGCAGCACGTTGAGCATTTCGGCCAACACACCGTTCCAGTCCGGGCCCTGCTCGGCCAGGTTGCGCACCGCTTCCAGCAGTGCCCGGGCATCGCCTTCGAGCAAGGCCTGGAGCACGCCATAGACCTGACCGTGATCCAGAGTACCGAGCATCGCCCGTACGTCCGCGGCCAAGACCTTGCCCTCGCCAAAGGCAATGGCCTGGTCGGTCAGGCTCATGGCATCGCGCATCGAGCCATCGGCCGCGCGGCCGAGCAACCACAGGGCGTCCTCCTCGAAGGGCACATTCTCGGCGCCGAGCACATGGCTCAGGTGCTCGACCACACGCTCCGGGCTCATGTTCTTCAGGGAGAACTGCAAGCAGCGCGAGAGAATGGTGGCCGGCAGCTTCTGCGGGTCGGTGGTGGCCAGGATGAACTTGACGTAGGGTGGCGGCTCTTCCAGCGTCTTGAGCAAGGCGTTGAACGAGTGGGTCGAGAGCATGTGCACTTCGTCGATCAGGTAGACCTTGAAGCGCCCACGGCTCGGGGCGTACTGCACGTTGTCGAGCAATTCGCGGGTGTCTTCGACCTTGGTGCGGCTCGCGGCGTCGATCTCGATCAGGTCGACGAAGCGGCCTTCGTCGATTTCCCGACATACCGAGCAGGTGCCGCACGGCGTCGAGGTAATGCCGGTTTCGCAGTTCAGACATTTGGCAATGATACGCGCGATGGTGGTCTTGCCCACGCCGCGGGTACCGGTGAACAGATAGGCATGGTGCAGGCGCTGGTTATCCAGGGCGTTGATCAAAGCCTTGAGCACATGGGCCTGGCCGACCATTTCGCGGAACGAGCGCGGGCGCCATTTACGTGCAAGAACCTGATAACTCATCAAAAAACCATCGCAACCTGAACGAGCGGAAGATCGCTAATGCTAGCGGAGCGGGGGCAAAATTGCACCCTGCCGAACTCGTCTACGCTATGAACAGGCACGCTCCGGCAGCGATCAGGGAGGATTGACGTGCGGCGAGTCCTGCTCATCCTCGTGTTCTGGGCCAGCCACACCCTGGCGGAACAGCCGCTTCTACGTTTTTCCGTGGCCGAAAGCTGGAGCATGCCGCTGATACGCCTCGAGCAGGATCAGCCGGTCGAAGGCATCCTGTTCGACCTGATGCAGGCCCTTGCCCAGGAAACCGGCGTGCGCCCGCGCTACCACCTGATGGCCCGCCTGCGCCTCAAGCAGGCCATGGACAACGGCGATATCGACGTGCGCTGCTATGTCACGCCCCAATGGTTCAGCGAGCGCTTCGACAATTTCCTGTGGAGCGTACCCCTGCTTCGCCAGCGCGACTTGCTGGTCGGCAGCCCCGGCACACACCACCCCACCCAGGCAGATGAGCTGGTGCGCCAGCCCGTGGGCACCGTGCTGGGGTACAGCTACCCGGCCCTGGAACGCCTGTTCGCCCAAGGCAGGCTGCACCGCGAAGATAGCCGCAACCAGCTGCTGGTCCTGCAGAAACTGCAGGCCGGGCGCTACCGCCACGCCGTAAGCAATGCGTTCTCCCTGCACTGGTTCAACCGCCAGCAGCCACCCGCCCGGCAACTGCCAGCCGTGGCCGTGCTGGAAGAGCAGGACCTGCACTGCATGGTCCGCGACGACCCGGCCGTTCCGACCCAGCAGATACTCAAGGCGCTGGCACGCATGAAGCAATCGGGGCAGATCGACCGGATCGTGCAGCGCTACAGCGCACCTGCAGTACAGCCAGCCGCATCCCGTCAGGTCATTGATCGATGAGCATCGCTAGGCGAAAGATATAGCGTTCAGAAAAATGATGATCCCCAGCACGACAAGCCCGATGGCGACACCCTGCAGCGGCGTCAACTCTTCTTGAAAGGATGGCGGCGACACAAGCAGCCCCGACCCGACCATTCGGATGCTGCCTTGGCGCCAACTTGCAGGCTGATGTCCGGGCCCAGGTTTCATAGTGCTCATCTGCATGCTTGCGTCTCCGCTTGTTGTTGTGATGAGCCTGGATAATAAGGATTAGTTTCCTACATAAATGCCAGATATCTCTGCTTCTTCCGCAAGGCAACTCCTACTCAAGATCAAAACAGTACACAGGCTGTTCAAACTTTGACCTGCCTGTAGCAGCTCAATCGCGGGACAAGCCCGCACAGGGAGATATGCGCTATCGCACAGGGAATTGCTGGCCGGCGCTGATCCTGTAGGAGATTACCCAGGCCTTCGGGCTACGCTGTCGCGCTGACCTTTGTGGGAGCGGGCTTGCCCCGCGATTGGGCCGGCACAGGCCAGCCCGTCAATAACCGTGGGACTCCCGGAACGGCTGCCCCTTGTGATAGGCAACCCACTCCTGCACATCGTACGGCAGGTACAGGTGCCGACGGGCTCGCGACAGCGCGATGTACACCGCACAGACCCGGGCGTCGAACGCGTAGGCGTCCTTGAACGGCTCGGTGCTCATCAGCTCTGGCGTCAGCAGCACATGGTCGAATTCCAGCCCCCCGGCGTCCTCGGCCAGCATCAGCATGACGCTGCCCGGTTGGCCGGTCACCTGCGCCTTGAGCGCATTCAGGTCGGCCATCCTGAAGCTCTCCTGCAACCGGCCCTGCACCCACTGGAACGACGCATCGTGACGGTGGGCATCCTGCACCTGGCGCCAATCGGTGCTATGGGCGAAATACGGGTGCGAGGTGTCGGCATCCTGCTCGCCGCGAAACAGCTTGATCGCGGTCTCCATGAAGGCCGCCATGCCCGACTGCTCGGCGAAGCCAAGCGCGCAACGCTTGCCCGCCAGCTCCAGGGCCCATTTCATGGTGTCCCAGTGCGAGGCCGTCAACACCACGCACCCAACCGGCGGCACGAAGGCTTGCGGATAGAACTCGATCCCGACCTCGGCGCTGCCGGCGCCCTCGAAGGCGAGTTTGGACTTCTGCGAGTGCACGCTGATCAGCGGGTTGATCAAGCGCTCGACCTGAGGCCCGCTGCGTACGGAGAAGGCAATCTCGCGCTGGCGTACCTCGCGCTGCCTGCGCAAACCCGGGCCCCAGGCACGCTGGTATTCGTCGCCCAGGGTGATCAGCACCTGTCGGCCGCGCTCGATGATCTGCAGCAGCGACGCCGGCACGTCCTGGCTTTCGTCGATGATCACATGGCTGTAGTGCGCCGGCACGCTGCAACCGGCCAGGCTCGCGCGCTTGACCAGCAACAATGGCGCAAAACCGCTGTGGCTGCCCCACTCAGGGTTGGCCTGCAGGTACGTCCACAGCCGGCTCGCGTATTCGAGCAGAACGCGGCCGTCGACGTTCGACAACGGCTGCTCGAAGAACGGCAGGTGGCGGGCAGTGATGCTGTAGTCCCACGATTCGCAATAGTTTTTCAGCACCTCCAGGCAGATCTCCAGCGCCTTCTCCGGCCCGTATTGACGAAAGCCGAGGATTCCCAGCTCCTCGGCCAGGGCGCGCTTGCGCAGCAGCCTGGCCGGCTTGCTCGACGGCCGTCGCGAACCTGACAGCAGCTCCTGGGCGAACTCACCGAAAGTCTTGCCGCGCTTGCTATCGGCCTGCACGCCAAGGCGGCGGCGAAGGGTCTGGAGCTTGCCGGTGGTACGCGCCAATGGCAGTACGCGGCCCGCCGGCAGGCAATCGATCAAGGCGCCGAGCAGATAGCTCTTGCCGATGCCAGCGTACCCTTGCACATGCAAGTCTTCGTCCGGGTTGGCCCGCACCACCCGGACCAACTTGTCCTGCGCATCGGTGAGCCACCGCTCCTTGTTTACACCCGTGACGGCCTGCTGGCGGAACGGGTTGTTGTTAAGGTGCCGACGGACCTTGAATTCGAAATCCCACTTGCCGTCGGGCAGCAGGTAATTGCCGGCATTGACTTCCTCCGCCGGCAATAGATGCAACTTCGACCCTTTCATGACCTCCAGGCCAAAGTACAGCTTGCGCGCATCGAACAACCGGCGTGCTTCCGACAGCAGCCCCACGCCCGGCGAATGACGCCCATCGACCGCCCAGGCCAGAAGCCTGGCCAGCACCTTTTCGGCCGCTGCCGGGTCGAGCACCTGCCCCTTGGCATCGGCAAGATGCTGAATGACCAGCACCGCAGCCAACTGCGCATCGCCCAGGGCCTCCAGCGCCGGCTGGCCAGGTGCATCGAGCAGGCCCTGGCAAGCCTGCGCGGTCACCGGTAGGAACACCGGCTGGGTGAAATCGTAGTGTTCAGGTTGCATACGCGCTCACGCCAAAATCATTCAACAGCGCACGGCTCGGCACCGGCCGCCACCTGCAATGCGTACTCATAGGCCCCGAGGCTGCCGGCCATACCTCCCGGGTATGTTCGCGCCTCGCCTGCGCTCGCCTCGCCGTCGGACTCGATCACGCCATCAAGTTCGTACAACGCCATCTCCAGCAGCTTGCGCAAGTGCCGGGCGTTGCCGGCCGAAACCCGCAACTGCAGCTCGAACCCACCGGGGCTCGTCATGGCCGGCTTGTCGCTGCTCACCACCTCGGCCTCGCCCAGTATGCGCTCGTGCTCTTCTTCCATCTGGTCAAGCACCTTGGTCAGCTCCAGCACCCGCTCGGGGTGGGCAGCCATCAGGTCCTTGATCTCCAGGCGGCGCACCTGCCATTCACGGATCTTGTGGCGGGTCAGGTCGTCTACGTGGTCCATGGTCGTTACCTCGCGGCCAAAACGGACTGGCGGAATGCCTTGCATGATAAGGCGCGCGAAGGGGCGGGAGAAAGGTGCGTGGTATTACCAGGCGTTGAATGCTGGGTACACAGGGCAAGGTCGGAAGGATGAAGCGGCTTGGCAGACGCCAAAATGGAGGCGGCCCCACCAGCCACACCCCGGCACACGATGTTCCCGCTATGGCTGCTCCCTTCCGGGCCTGACCAGGTTAACGGGTAATCGTTGCGGGGGGACCGATGGGGCCACCACTGCGCGGCTCGCCAAGTGACGAGCCGCGCCATTGTACCGGTCTGGGGCGAAGTTACAACCTCTGCACCGAGAAAAAACCATCATTTCTCAATGACTTGTCCCCATTGGTCGCTCAGACCGCGATGCCCTGGGCGTCGAGGAAGCTGACGAAGGCGTCTTCATCGAGCACCTTGACCCCAAGGTCATTGGCCTTGGCCAGCTTGGAACCGGCGCCGGGGCCGGCGACCACGCAATGGGTCTTGCCGGATACCGAGCCGGCCACCTTGGCGCCGAGGCTTTCCAGTTTTTCCTTGGCGACGTCGCGGCTCATGCGCTCCAGGGTGCCGGTCAGGACCCAGGTCTGCCCTGCCAGGGGCAGGCCTTCTGCAACCTTCTTCTCGCTGGCCCAGTGCATGCCGAATCCCAGCAGTTGCGCTTCGATGGCACGGGCCAGTTGCTGGTTGGCTGGCGCCTTGAAGAACTCACGCACGGCCTCGGCCTGCTTGGTGTTCAAGGCCTGGCGCAGGTCGATGCCGTCGGCTTCGATGATCTTGTCCAGGGTACCCAGCTTGGCTACCAGTTTCTGCGCGCCGGTCGGGCCGACCGAGGGGATATCGAGCTTGGCGATCATGCTGTCCAGGGTGGTACTGGCGGCGAACTCGGGAGCCAGCTCGCCTTCGTCCTGCAACTGCAGGCCGCTGTCGAGCAGTTGCTGGATGACGTCGCGGTTGTGGTCGTCCTCGAAGAAGTTGTGGATCTCGTAGGCAACTTCCAGGCCGATGTCCGGCAGGTAGGTCAGCACCTGCGGCAAGGCCTGCTGCACCCGCGCCAGACTACCCAGGGAACGGGCCAGGACCTTGGCGGTTTCCTCGCCGACGTCCGGGATCCCCAGGGCGAAGATGAAGCGCGCCAGGCTAGGCCGCTTGCTGGCCTCAATGGCGTCTAGCAGCTTGTTGCTGGAGACCTCGGCGAAACCTTCGAGCTCGACCACCTGCTCGAATGTCAGGCGGTACAAGTCAGCCGGCGAGCGGATCAGGCCTTCGTCGACCAACTGCTCGACGCTTTTCTCGCCCATGCCGTCGATGTCCATGGCTCGGCGCGAGACATAGTGGATGATCGCCTGCTTGAGCTGGGCGGCACAGGCCAGGCGACCGACGCAACGGTATACCGCGCCTTCGCTGGTGGTTTCCTTGCCTTTACTGCGCTTGACCAGTTGGGTGCGCTCGACCTGCGAACCACAGACCGGGCACTGGCTGGGCACCTGCACCGGCCGGGCGCTCTCGGGGCGGCGCTCGGTCACCACCTGCATCACCTGCGGGATGACGTCGCCGGCCCGGCGGATGATCACGGTGTCACCGATCATCAGGCCCAGACGGGCGATTTCGTCCATGTTGTGCAAGGTGGCGTTGGAAACGGTGACACCCGCCACCTTGACCGGCTTCAGGCGCGCCACTGGCGTGACCGCGCCCGTGCGGCCGAACTGGAATTCGACATCGAGCACTTCGGTGAGCTCTTCCATGGCCGGGAATTTATGGGCGATAGCCCAACGTGGCTCGCGGGCACGGAAACCGAGCTCGCGTTGGGCGGCCAGGTTGTTGACCTTGAACACCACGCCGTCGATCTCGTACGGCAGGTCGTTGCGCCGGGCGCCGATGTCGCGGTAGTAGGCCAGGCACTGCTCGACCCCGGCGGCATGCCTGAGCTCACGGCTGATGGGCATGCCCCAGCCCTTGAGCTTCTCGAGGATCCCGATATGGCTGTCGGCGATGCTCTCGGACACCTGGCCCACCCCATAGCAGCAGAACTCCAGCGGGCGGCTGGCGGTGATCTTCGAGTCCAGCTGGCGCAGGCTGCCGGCGGCTGCGTTGCGCGGGTTAGCGAAGGTCTTGCCGCCGACCTCGGCCTGGGCGGCGTTGAGGCGCTCGAAACCGGCCTTGCTCATGTAGACCTCGCCACGGACCTCCAGCACTGCCGGCCAGCCGGTGCCTTGCAGCTTGAGCGGGATGTTGCGCACGGTGCGCACGTTGGCGCTGATGTCCTCGCCGGTGGTGCCATCACCACGGGTGGCGCCTTGTACCAGCAGGCCATCGCGGTACAGCAGGCTGACCGCCAGGCCATCGAGTTTGGGTTCGCAGCTATAGTCGACCGCCGCCTCTTCGGCGAACAGGTCGCCAGTCGGCAGGTCCAGGCCCTCCACTACCCGGCGATCGAAATCACGCAGGTCGTCTTCCTCGAAGGCGTTGCCCAGGCTGAGCATGGGGATTTCGTGGCGGACCTGGCTGAACGCCGCCAGGGCCGAGCCGCCCACCCGCTGGGTCGGCGAGTCGGGGGTCACCAGGTGCGGGTGCTCGGCCTCCAAGGCCTTGAGCTCGTTGAACAGGCGGTCGTATTCGGCGTCGGGCACGCTCGGTTCGTCCAGCACGTAGTAGCGGTAGTTGTGCTGGTCGAGCTCGGCACGCAGTTCATGGATACGGTTTTCGACGTTCATCGTTCGTTTTCTCTTGCAAAGCAAAAGAGCAGCCTGGAGCCAATGCTGTGTACCTAAGCAATTGGGGCCGCTACGCGCCCCATCGCGGGACAAGCCCGCTCCTACAGCGCAAGTGCGATTCCTGTAGGAGCGGGCTTGTCCCGCGATGGGCTGCATAGCAGCCCCAACGAATGCCACAAATAGCTTGAGCGAACAGTACCAGCCTACGGGCTACGCTTTCGTTGAAATCTCGCGGGCAGAATCGAGGCAGACCCGCCCGCTTGGGTACATCAACGCTTCTGGGTCAGCGCACGGCGCTCGAACTCGACGATGCGCTGGCGGTAGTGTTCGATGGTCTGGGCGGTCAACACGCTGCGCTGGTCGTCCTTGAGCTCGCCGTTGAGCTCGTGGGCCAGCTTGCGCGCGGCAGCTACCATCACGTCGAAGGCCTGCTTCGGATGACGTGGCCCAGGCAGGCCCAGGAAGAAGCTCACCGCGCGGGTGCTGAAATGGTCGATGTCGTCCAGGTCGAATACGCCCGGCTTGACCGCGTTGGCCATGGAGAACAGCACCTCGCCGTGGCCGGCCATGCTCTCGTGGCGGTGGAAGATGTCCATCTCGCCGAAGCGCAGGCCGCTTTCGAGGATGTTCTGCAGCAGGGCCGGGCCCTTGAAGCCGCCCTCGTCACGGGAAATCACGCTGATCACCAGCACTTCTTCGGCCGGCGGCAGCTCCTTGACGGTATTGCCGCCTGCAGCCGAACCGTTGTGGCGCTTGTCGGCCGGGTAATCGTCGTCGGCATCGGCGAACAAGTCGGGCTCGCGTGGCTCGGCGGCCAGGTTCAGGTCGCCCTGCTGCGGCTCGCCAGCACGCTTGCCGCGCTTGGCAGCCTTGGCCGGCTTGGGCTCGCGCTCGCGCGCCGGTGCGCTGACCGACGGCAGGTCGCTTTCGTCCAGCTCAGGTTCTTTCTGGGTTTCCAGCACACGTGCAGGGCCGAGCACCTCGGCGCTGCCCTCTTCGTCCGGCAGGTTGGAATAACTGCGATCCAGACGGAATTTCAACTTGCCCTTGCCGCCGCGCATGCGGCGCCAGCCGTCGAAAAGAATACCGGCGATGACAATGACGCCGATGACGATCAGCCACTCGCGCAGACCGATTTCCATGTAATCCCGTGCCTCTAAAAAATATGCTTGAAAACAAAGGCTTCAAAGCCCTTTAACACGTGGCGCCAACTCTATGTTCTGACAGGCGTTTTACCCACGCAAAAAACAAGTGACATTAAGCTAGCACGACCAAAGACAACTTTACACCGTCTGTCGCACATGTCGGGGGCATTTCCCTCTGGTTTGTACCCCCTGTTGTCTCATCAGGCGTCGACCATGGCCAGCGCTTCCTCCACATCAACTGCAACAAGGCGTGAACAGCCCGGCTCGTGCATCGTCACTCCCATCAATTGTTCGGCCATTTCCATGGCGATCTTGTTATGGGTGATGTAGATGAACTGCACGCTTTCGCTCATTTCCTTGACCAACCTGGCATAGCGCCCGACGTTGGCATCGTCCAGCGGGGCATCGACCTCGTCGAGCATGCAGAACGGTGCCGGGTTCAGCTTGAAGATGGCGAACACCAGTGCGAGGGCGGTCAACGCCTTCTCGCCGCCGGACAGCAGATGGATGGTGCTGTTCTTCTTGCCCGGTGGGCGCGCCATGATCGTCACCCCAGTATCGAGTAGATCTTCGCCCGTCAGTTCCAGGTAGGCACTGCCGCCACCGAAAACTTTTGGAAAAAGTGCCTGTAAACCGGCATTTATCTGATCAAAGGTATCCTTGAAGCGGTTGCGGGTTTCCTTGTCGATCTTGCGAATGACGTTTTCCAGGGTCTCCAGGGCTTCCACCAGGTCAGCATCCTGAGCATCCAGGTAACGCTTGCGTTCGGACTGCTGCTGGTATTCGTCGATGGCCGCCAGGTTGATCGCGCCCAGGCGCTGGATGCGCCCGTCCAGTTGCTCCAGCTCCTGCTCGGAGCCCTGCTCGCTGGCCTCGGGCTCGAGAGTGGCGAGCACGCCCTGCAAATCATAGCCATCGGCCTGCAACTGCTCCTGCAGCGTCTTGCGACGCACGTCCAGGCCCTGGGACTCCAAGCGCGACTGCTCCAGCTGGCCACGCAACAACTGGGCCTGTTGCTCGGCTTGGGTGCGGCGGCGCTCGGCATCGCGCAGCTCGCGGTCGGCCTCGTCCATGTGCAGACGCGCTTGACGCATCTCTTCGTCGACGCCCATGCGCCGCTCGAGCAGCTCTTCGAGCTTCAGGCGCAACTCTTCCAGCGGCGCCTCGCCCTCTTCCAGGTTCAGGCTCAGCTGTTCCTGGCGCTCGCTCAGGCGCGCCGCCTGCAGCTCCAGGCGCTCCAGGGCCTGGCGGGTGGAGTCGTGCTGGGCGCGCAGGGAGCCCAGACGCACGGCCAGTTGATGAGCGTGATCCTTGTGCTGGCGGGCTTCCTGGCGAATGCGGTCCAGGCCTTCGCGCAGGGTGTCGCGGCGGGCCATCAGCTGTTCGCGCTGCTCGGTATCCTGGGCCATTTGCTCCAGGGCCTCCTGCAGCAACAGGCGCGCCTCGCCCAGTTGCTCGTGCTCGAGGGCGCGCTGCTCTTGCAGCTCGGCCAGTTCTTCGCCCAGGCGCTGCTGGCGCAAAGCCAACTGTTCGGCACGGGCGCGGCCAGCCGACAGACGCGCCTTGAGTTCGCCCTGCTGGCGGCTTGCGTCCTGGGTACGCCGGTGCAGCTGTTCACGCTGCGCTTCCAGCTCGCGCTGTTGCTCACGCCGGGCCTGGACCTTGCGGTCGAGGTGCTCCAGACGCTCTTCCAGCTCGCGCTGTTCAAGGCCCAGGCGCTCGATCTCCTGGCCCCGGGCGAGCACTCCACCCTGGGACTCGCCACCCCGATCGACCCGCAGGAAGTGGCGCCCGACCCAGTAGCCGTCGCGGCTGACCAAGCTGTGGCCCTCGCCCAGGCCTTCGCGCAGCGCCAAGGCCTGCTCGAGGCTGTCTACCGGGCGTACCTGACCGAGCCAGGGCGCAAGGTCCGTGTGGCCTTCGACTTTATCCAGCAGGCTGCCCGGCAGCCGGGCACCTTGGCGCTGCGCCAGTGTCAGGCGCAGTTCGCCCTGCTCGAGGGCAGCGAAATCCAGGTTACGGAAGTCGTCGACCAGCACCGCCTGCAGGTCGGCGCCGAGCACAGTTTCCACGGCCAACTCCCACCCGGGTTCGACCCGCAACCCTTCGGCCAGGCGCGGTCGTTGCTCCAGGCCTTGGCCGCGCAGCCAGTCGGCAGCATCGGCGCCAGGCTCCAGGGCGGCCTGCTGCAAGGCTTCCAGGGAAGCCAGGCGCCCGCCCAGGCGCTGCAATTCGCCCTGGGCTTGCTGGTGGGCCTCGGTGGCCGACTGCAATTGCTCGCGCACCCCTTCGATCTGCTCGGCCACCTGCTGCTCGGCCAGCTGCAGTTCTTCGAGCGACAGCTCGCTACCGGCGAGCTGTTCTGTCAGCTCGAGCAGCACTTCGCCTTCCGGGTCGGCGCCCAGCTGGTCGCGCTCCTCGCCCAGCTTACGCTGGCGCTCGGCCAGGCGTTCGAGGCTCGCTTCGAGCTGCTGCAGGCGCGATTGCTGCACTTCGGCCTGGCGCCGCGGCTCAGCCGACTGGCTGTTGAAGGTGTCCCACTGCTCCTGCCAGCCCTGCATGCCCTCCTCGGCCTCCTCGAGGTGAGCGGTGGCTTCCTCGGCTGCGGCCAGGGTCAGCTCCTGCTCGGGTTCGAGCATCGCCAGCTCTTCACCCAAGGTGGCCAGCAGGGTGCGGTCGTGGCCCAGGTGCGACTCGGTTTCCAGGCGGGTGCGCTCGGCCTCCTTGAGGTCGTCCTGCAATTGGCGCAGGCGTTGCTGGCCATGCTGGATGCTCTGCTCGACCCGGGCGATGTCGCCTGCGACCGAATAGAAGCGGCCCTGGACCTGGTTGAAACGCTCGGACAGCTCATGGTGGCCATCACGCAGGCGCTCGATACTGGCATCGGCATTGCGCTGCTCGGCCACCAGGGCCTCGAAGGCCACTTCCTGGTCGCCGATGACGGCCTCGCGCTGGCGCACGCGTTCGTCCAGCTCGCGCCAGCGCAGCGCCGACAGGCGCGCCCTGAGCTGGCGCTCCTGGGCTTTGTATTCGCGATATTTCTCGGCAGCCTGGGCCTGGCGGTGCAGGCGTTCGAGCTGGCGCTCCAGCTCCTCGCGCAGGTCGGTCAGGCGGGCGAGGTTTTCCTGGGTGCGGCGGATGCGGTTCTCGGTCTCGCGGCGGCGCTCCTTGTACTTGGAGATGCCCGCGGCTTCCTCGATGAAGTTGCGCAACTCCTCGGGCTTGGCTTCGATCAGCTTGGAGATCATGCCCTGCTCGATGATCGAGTAGCTGCGCGGCCCCAGGCCCGTACCGAGGAAGATGTCGGTAATGTCACGACGCCGGCACTTGGTGCCATTGAGGTAGTAGGTGTTCTGCCCGTCGCGGGTGACCTTGCGGCGGATGGAGATCTCGGCGTAGGCGGCATATTCGCCGAGCAGCGTGGTTTCGCTGTTGTCGAACACCAGTTCGATGCTGGCCTGGCTCACGGGCTTGCGGCCGGATGAGCCATTGAAGATGACGTCGGTCATCGACTCGCCACGCAGGTTCTTGGCCGAGCTCTCGCCCATCACCCAGCGCACCGCGTCGATGATGTTGGACTTGCCACAGCCGTTGGGCCCCACCACGGCTGCCATGTTGCTGGGAAAGTTGACCGTGGTCGGGTCGACGAACGACTTGAACCCGGCCAGGCGAATGCACTTCAGGCGCATCGATCAGGCCCGGGCCAGCGCCGCCAGCACCAGCTCGCAACTGCGCTGGCTATAGGCGACCAGCACTTCGCGGATGCGCACCTGGTCACGCGCGACCACGGCTTCGAGCAGCCGGGCGAACAGCTCCAGGTAATCGACCATGTTGGCCTGGCGCTGGTCCAGGGCCAGGTAGTAGGCACGGCTCATGGCCGGCTGCAGGTTCTCGACGGTTTCCTGCAGGTAGGGGTTGTCGGCGAACGGGTAGGCTGCGCGCATCACCGCGAAGCTGTCGGCGACGAAGGCCTCGATGTCCTGCCGGGCATGAGCCTGTTGCAGGCGCTGCTGGATTTCCAGGAACGGCTCGAGGTCGCCCTCGCTGCGCCAGTGCCTGGCCACCGCGTTGCCCAGCAGGATGTAGAACTCGCCCATCAGGGTGCACAGGCTGCGTACGCCACGTTCATCCAGCTCGGTAACGTGGGCGCCGCGGCGCGGCAGGATGGCGATCAAGTGCCGACGTTCGAGGATCAGCAGCGCCTCGCGCACCGAGCCGCGGCTGACATTGAGCGCCTGGGTGACCTTCTGCTCCTGGATGCGTTCGCCCGGCTTGAGTTCGCCGCGAATGATCCGCTCGGCCAGGTAGTGGGCAATCTGCTCGGAGAGGCTGTCCGGCGCCTTGAACGTCATGGTTTTCCTTCAGAATCTTTGAACGGGGCACAAGGTGGCGATTGTAGCGTAATTACCTGCCTACCGCGCAGCGGATCGACGCGCTTTATTCGACCTGCGGAGCCTGCCTGAAAGCTGACAGGCACTATGCTTGGGATAGGTCGATCACTACCGTCGGGCGGGGCTGCAGGCAATTTCTTGACCTTTGAGTCAGAAAATTATTGACCAAAAGGTCAGCCGTTGCTTAGAGTCCGCCCGAACAACAATAAAACCATTGCGAGGCCTTCCCCGTGATCCAGTTTCTCGTCAACCAGGAGCTGCGTAGTGAGCACGCCCTGGACCCGAACATGACGGTGCTGCAATACCTGCGTGAGCACCTGGGCAAACCCGGCACCAAGGAAGGCTGCGCCAGTGGCGACTGTGGTGCCTGCACGGTGGTGGTGGGCGAGCTGGCCCAGGACGACCAGGGCCGCGACACCCTGCGCTACCGCAGCCTCAACTCGTGCCTGACCTTCGTTTCGGCCTTGCACGGCAAGCAATTGATCAGCGTCGAAGGCCTCAAGCACCAGGGCGAGCTGCACAGCGTGCAGCAGGCCATGGCCGATTGCCATGGCTCGCAATGCGGCTTCTGCACCCCAGGTTTCGTCATGTCCTTGTTCGCTCTGCAGAAGAACAGCGACGGCCACGACCTGCACCAGGCCCAGGAAGCCCTTGCCGGCAACCTGTGCCGCTGCACCGGCTACCGCCCGATCCTCGCCGCCGCCGAGCAGAGCTGCGCCCGCCCCTGCCGCGACCAGTTCGACGAACAGCAGGCCCAGACCATCGCTCGCCTGAAGGCGATCACCCCGACCGAAACCGGCGAGCTCAACAGCGGCGACAAACGCTGCCTGGTCCCGCTGACCGTGGCCGACCTCGCCGACCTGTACAGCTCGCACCCCGAGGCGCGTCTGCTGGCTGGCGGTACCGACCTGGCCCTGGAAGTCACCCAGTTCCACAAAGCCCTGCCGGTGATGATCTATGTCGGCCACGTGGCCGAGCTCAAGCGCATCGAGAAGACCGCCACCCACCTGGAGATCGGTGCCGCCACGCCGCTGACCGACTGCTACACCGCGCTCAACGAGGAATACCCGGACTTCGGCGCCTTGCTGCACCGCTTCGCCTCGCTGCAGATCCGCAACCAGGGCACCCTGGGCGGCAACATCGGCAACGCCTCGCCGATCGGCGACTCGCCACCCTTGCTGATCGCCCTCGACGCCCAGGTGGTGCTGCGCCAGGGCGAACACCAGCGCACCCTGGCGCTGGAGGACTACTTCATCGATTACCGCATCACTGCGCGCCAGGACAGTGAGTTCATCGAGAAGATCATCGTGCCGCGTGCCAGCGATGCCTGGACATTCCGCGCCTACAAGGTGTCCAAACGCCTGGACGACGATATCTCGGCGGTATGCGCCGCGTTCAACCTGCGCATCGAGGACGGCGTGGTCAGCGACGCACGCATCGCCTTCGGCGGCATGGCCGCGATTCCCAAGCGCGCCCGTGCCTGCGAGGCTGCCCTGGTGGGCAAAACGTGGACCCAGGCCAGCATCGAACGGGCCTGCCAGGCCCTGGGCGAGGACTTCACCCCGCTCAGCGATTTCCGCGCCAGCCGCGAGTACCGCCTGCTGACGGCGCAGAACCTGCTGCGCAAGTACTTCATCGAACTGCAATCGCCGTACATCGAAACCCGGGTGACCGCTTATGTCTAACCATCACGCAGCCAAGAGCCAGGCCGAGATGGCCGAACTGTTCAGCCAGGACCTGACCACCGGGGTCGGCCGCAGCATCAAGCACGACAGCGCGGACAAGCATGTGTCCGGCGAAGCGGTGTACATCGACGACCGCCTGGAATTCCCCAACCAGCTGCACGTCTATGCGCGCACCGCCGATCGCGCCCATGCGCGCATCCTGCGCATCGACACCAGCCCGTGCTACGCCTTCGAGGGCGTGCGCATCGCCATCACCCACGAAGACATCCCCGGGCTCAAGGACATCGGCCCGGTGGTCGCCGGTGACCCGCTGTTGGCCATCGACAAGGTCGAGTACTTCGGCCAGCCGGTGGTCGCCGTGGCCGCGCGCGACCTGGACACCGCTCGCCGCGCGGCGATGGCGGCGATCATCGAGTACGAGGACCTGGAGCCGGTACTGGATGTGGTCGAAGCCCTGCGCAAGAAGCACTTCGTGCTCGACAGCCACACCCACCAGCGCGGCGATTCCAACGCGGCCCTGGCCAGTGCCCCGCACCGCCTGCAAGGCACCCTGCACATCGGTGGCCAGGAACACTTCTACCTGGAAACCCAGATCTCGTCGGTGATGCCTACCGAAGATGGTGGCATGATCGTTTTCTGCTCGACCCAGAACCCCACCGAGGTACAGAAACTGGTGGCCGAGGTGCTGGACGTGCCCATGAACAAGATCGTCGTGGACATGCGCCGCATGGGCGGTGGCTTCGGCGGCAAGGAGACCCAGGCGGCCAGCCCGGCCTGCCTGTGCGCGGTGATCGCGCGCCTGACCGGCCAGCCGACCAAAATGCGCCTGCCGCGCGTCGAAGACATGATGATGACCGGCAAACGCCACCCGTTCTACGTCGAATACGACGTCGGCTTCGACGACACCGGCCGCCTGCAGGGCATCAACCTGGACCTGGCCGGCAACTGCGGATACTCGCCGGATCTCTCCGGTTCGATCGTCGACCGCGCCATGTTCCACTCCGACAATGCCTACTACCTGGGCGACGCGACGGTGCATGGCCACCGCTGCAAGACCAACACTGCCTCCAACACCGCCTACCGCGGGTTCGGCGGCCCACAAGGGATGGTCGCCATCGAGCAGGTGATGGACCACATCGCTCGCCACCTGGCGCTCGACCCGCTGGCGGTGCGCAAGGCCAACTACTACGGCAAGACCGAACGCAACGTCACCCACTACTACCAGACCGTCGAGCACAACATGCTCGAGGAAATGACCGCCGAGCTCGAGGCCAGCGCCGACTACGCCGAGCGCCGCGAGTCGATCCGCCGCTTCAACGAGCACAGCCCGGTGCTCAAGAAAGGCCTGGCGCTGACGCCGGTGAAGTTCGGCATCTCGTTCACCGCCACCTTCCTCAACCAGGCCGGTGCGCTGATCCACATCTATACCGACGGCAGCATCCACCTGAACCACGGCGGCACCGAGATGGGCCAGGGCCTGAACACCAAGGTCGCCCAGGTGGTGGCGCAGGTGTTCCAGGTCGATTTCGAGCGCATCCAGATCACCGCCACCAACACCGACAAGGTCCCCAACACCTCGCCGACCGCGGCCTCCAGCGGCGCCGACCTGAACGGCAAGGCTGCCCAGAACGCCGCCGAAATCCTCAAGAAGCGCCTGACCGAGTTCGCTGCACGCCATTACAAGGTCACCGAGGAAGACGTGGAGTTCCGCAACGGCCATGTGCGTGTGCGTGATCAGATCGTCAGCTTCGAACAGTTGGTGCAACAGGCCTATTTCGCCCAGGTATCGTTGTCCAGCACCGGCTTCTACCGCACGCCGAAGATCTACTACGACCGCGACCAGGCCCGTGGCCGGCCGTTCTACTACTTCGCCTTCGGCGCGGCGTGCGTCGAGGTGATCGTCGATACCCTGACCGGCGAATACAAGATGCTGCGCGCCGACATCCTCCACGACGTAGGGGCCTCGCTGAACCCGGCCATCGACATCGGTCAGGTCGAAGGCGGCTTCATCCAGGGCATGGGCTGGCTGACTACCGAGGAACTGGTGTGGAACGCCAAGGGCAAGCTGATGACCAATGGCCCGGCCAGCTACAAGATCCCGGCCGTGGCGGACATGCCGCTGGACCTGCGGGTGAAGCTGGTGGAAAACCGCAAGAACCCGGAAGACACCGTGTTCCACTCCAAAGCCGTGGGCGAGCCGCCGTTCATGCTCGGCATCGCCGCCTGGTGCGCGATCAAGGACGCCGTGGCAAGCATCGCCGACTACCGCGTGCAGCCGCAGGTCGATGCACCTGCGACGCCGGAGCGGGTGCTCTGGGGTTGCGAGCAGATGCGCAAGGCGGTGGCTGCGCAGCAGCCAGCCGAACAAGAACTGGAAACCGTGAATCACTGAGGTCGGGTGGGCGCCTGTTCGGGCCCTATCGCCGGCAAGCCGGCTCCCACTGGTACTGCGCAATGCTGCTGTCCTGTGTGGGAGCCGGCTTGCCGGCGATAGGGCCCGAACAGACCACCAGAGATGAGGATCTGTCTATGCACCAATGGATCAACGCCCTCGCCGACCACCAGGCCCGCGGCGAAGCCTGTGTCTTGGTGACCATCATCGAGGAGCGTGGCTCGACGCCACGCAACGCAGGTTCCAAGATGGTCGTCAGCGCCACTGGCCTGTTCGATACCATCGGCGGCGGCCACCTGGAGTACAAAGCCCTGCATATCGCCCGGCAAATGCTCCAGGAGCAACGCACCACCCCGCATCTGGAGCGCTTCAGCCTCGGCGCGAGCCTGGGCCAGTGCTGCGGCGGCGTCACCGTGCTGCTGTTCGAGCCGATGGCCGCAGTGCAGGCGCAGATTGCCGTGTTCGGCGCGGGCCATGTCGGACGTGCTCTGGTACCCTTGCTCGCCGCGCTGCCCTGCCGGGTACGCTGGATCGACTCGCGTGAACAAGAGTTCCCCGAGGCCATCCCCAACGGCGTGACCAAGGTCGTCAGCGAAGAGCCGGTCGACGAAGTGGCCGAGCTGCCGGCGGGCAGCTACTGCATCGTCATGACCCATAACCATCAGCTGGACCTGGAGCTGACCGCAGCCATCCTCAAACGCAATGATTTCACCTGGTTCGGCCTGATCGGATCGAAGACCAAGCGGGTCAAGTTCGAACACCGCCTGCGCGAGCGCGGCTACGACGATGCCGTCGTGGCACGGATGCGCTGCCCGATGGGCCTGGCCGAGGTCAAGGGCAAGCTGCCGATCGAGATCGCAGTGTCCATCGCCGGTGAAATCATCGCCACCTACAACGCCTGCTTCGGCCAGCACGACGCTGCCGCCAATTCAGGCCCGATCGCCCAATTGCTGCCGCCCTCCCGGCGCAGCCAAGCCAATTGACGAGACCGTTATGAGCGCAACCCGCAAAGCCTACCGAGCCGCCATTCTGCACAGCATCGCCGACCCGGCCGAGGTGGGCCTCGACGCTTCCCACGAATATTACGAAGACGGCCTGCTGGTGGTCGAAGACGGGCGCATCAGTGCCCTGGGCCATGCCAGCGAGCTGCTGCCCACTCTGGGCGCCGAGGTCGAGGTGGTGCACCAGCGGGACGCCCTGATCACCCCAGGCTTCATCGACACCCATATCCATTTTCCGCAGACCGGCATGATCGGCTCCTATGGCGAACAACTGCTGGACTGGCTGAACACCTATACCTTCCCGTGCGAAAAGCAGTTCGCCGACAAGGCCCACGCCGACAAGGTGGCGCACATCTTCCTCAAGGAGCTGCTGCGCAACGGTACCACCACGGCACTGGTGTTCGGCAGCGTCCACCCCGAGTCGGTCGATGCCCTGTTCGAGGAGGCCCAGCGCCTGGACCTGCGCCTGATTGCCGGCAAGGTGATGATGGACCGCAACGCTCCTGATTACCTGACCGACACGGCCGAGTCCAGCTACACCGAAAGCAAGACGCTGATCGAGCGCTGGCACGGCAAGGGCCGCCTGCACTATGCAGTGACGCCACGCTTCGCCCCGACCAGCACGCCAGAACAGCTGACCCTCGCCGGCCAGTTGCTCAAGGAGTATCCGGGGCTGTATATGCATACCCACCTGTCGGAGAACGTCAAGGAAATCGAGTGGGTCAAGGCGCTGTTCCCGGAACGCAGCGGTTACCTGGACGTCTACGATCACTACGAACTACTGGGTGAGCGCTCGGTGTTCGCCCACGGCGTGCACCTGTGCGATGAAGAATGCCAGCGTCTGGCCGACACCGGTTCGGCGGTCGCCTTCTGCCCGACCTCCAACCTGTTCCTGGGCAGCGGCCTGTTCAACCTGCCCCAGGCGGAGCGGTTCAAGGTCAACGTCGGGCTTGGGACCGACGTGGGCGCCGGCACCAGCTTCTCGCTGCTCAATACCCTGAACGAAGCCTACAAGGTCATGCAACTGCAAGGCGCACGCCTGCACCCGTACAAGTCGCTGTACCTGGCCACCCTGGGCGGCGCCCGCGCGCTGCGCCTGGACGACCGTATCGGTAGCCTGCGCCCGGGCAACGATGCCGACTTCGTGGTACTGGACTACAAGGCCACCCCGCTGCTGGACTACCGCATCCAGCAGTCCAACAGCATCGAGGAGACCTTGTTCGTGCTCACCACCCTGGGCGACGACCGCACCGTGCGTGAAACGTACGCGGCCGGGCGTTCGGTGCACCAGCGCTGAGGCTCAGAAGTCGGCCAGCCGCTGCACAGCGACCTGGCCGACATGGGGGCCGGCCTCCAGACGCAGGGTCGCGGTAAGCCTTACCAATTGCCCGTCTGCCAATGCCTGGCGCAGGGACTGCGCCGAGCTTTCGGGCAAATTGGCAAGCCAGAATTCGATCCAGTTGCTGGACAACACAGCCCGCCCCTGCTCGAAAGCCATATCGATCCAGGCCTGGTCGCTGACCTGCAATGCGATCAGGTAGACCCTTCCCGTCGACGGCTGATGGTATTGGATGATGCCTCCTACCCGATGTTGTTGCACCAACCCATAACGCCCCAACAAGTCGTCGATCGCATTGACGGCATGGGAACGCAGGCGCGTACCGCTGACAGCGGCCAACAGGTTGGCAGTGTAGTCGTCCATCGCTCGCAGGTAATAGACCGTCGGGCTGCTACCTATCGGTTCGACCGGCAATGCCAGGCGCCAGGACATGGCGCTGTCCAGGCCAACCGGTTGTTGCCGGGCAAGCAACAGAAAAGGGTCGGCCAACTCGCCCAGGCTTCGACTATCGCGCAACCACAGCGCCAGCACATGCTCCAGATGCAGCAACCTTGCATACTCGCTGCCCTGTGCTCCGTCCAGCACCGCTCTAGCCGCATTTTGCGCGCTTTGTCGGGTCAGCCCGGGTCGCGCTCTGATGACCAGGCTGTCAAGCTGCATGGAAAACAAGGTACGCCTTACGGACCAACCTTCCGGGCCTCGGACCAATAGCCAAGTCTGCTCACCGAAGCGCTCACGCACACAGCGCTCCAAATCATCGAAGGTCAATGGCGACGGCAACGCCTGCGAACGCGAGAGCAGTATCCGGCTAGAGGTCTGCACCGGATACACCGGCAACCAACCACCCTGGATACCCACCCCATGAACCAGCCCGTCATTCCCCATCCCATATAACCCGGAACCGGGAAGCAGCTCTCGATCAGAACCTTGCAAAGGACGAACCACATCCCGCCACGTACGAACCTGCAATGGTTGGGCTACAGCGCCCGGCGATATCCTGACGGATTGCCAGACCAACTCGGCACGTTGCTGCCCCTCGATATACAGGCCGCCGAGCAATGGGCGCAGCAACCCTTGTCGGCGCGCCGAGCGCAGGGCTGTTGCCAAGGCGGGATCGACCAGCCGCGAGAGCAACATGTCGAGCCATCCATCGCCCAACAGCACCACGTTGTTCATGCCCTGAACCGAAACCGCCCCCATCACTTCATGCTGGACCAGTACATAGGTTTCACGTCGCCCAGGCTTGACGAATATCACCACGCAGCGGCGGTGATTGCCGTGACGGAACAGCACCTGGTAACCGCGATCGGTAATGACATTGGTCAGTACCCCGGCCAACGAATGGCTGATGGCGCCGTCAACTACAGCGCGTACGGCGGACTGTTCGGTGCTGCTCAGTGTCCAGCGCAACTGCACGAAGGACGCACGAGCGTCCCGGAGCGCCAACACCGGGCGCGGCGTGGTCACCTCCTGCACGACCAGATGAAGCAGCGGGTCGGAGGTCGCTGTGTCGAGCCATCGCTCAAGCATACGCAGCCGCACCTGTGTCAGGCCCGGGGCAGTATCGGCACTACGATAGATCGCCTCGCCCAGTGACCAGAGGCTTTCTTCAGCCATACTGGGAAACCGTCTTTGCAGGCGACTGCGAAACGTCTCGGCATACCCACCTACCACCTGCGCCGGCTCGATTGCAGTGTTGCCAAGGGTGACGCGAACAGGCCCCACGCCTTGCTCGATAAGCTCATCCAGCTCACTCAGCCGGGTCGGCATTCGGCCCACGGGGAGCACGTATCGACCTCGCCCCTCGACCGCGCCAGGCAAGAGCGGGTAATACTCGCCTGCGATCCGCACACCGGGGCGCTGGACCGACTCTGCCGCGAATGTCACCGAGACTTCCCCGCCGTATGCCTGGACCACCACGGTGTCGCCATCCCCGACCTGCCAGCGCACGGACTGCCAACGTTGCGTGAGCGGGGCCTGTGCTCCCGAGGTACCCTGGCCACGCCGGTAGGCACGAGCCCAGGCGGGCGCGGTTGCGTCTTGCAGGTAGGCATAGGCGAATTCAACCGCACGCGCATCCGTCGGGAACTCATATTCCTGCAGGACGAGTCGACCTCGCCGGATAGCCTGGGTTCGGGTCGTGCCGGCGAAGCGTGGATGCTGGCTCACCGGGCCCCAACTGGCGAAGACCTGCTCGGCATCGGTGATCTGGCCGCCTCCGCCTCGCAGTCCGACCTGCGCATGCACGACCCAGCGCTCGCCGTCGATCCTCACCGGCGCATCGTAGTGGCGCGTGGCGGTGGTTTTCAGGCGCAGCGTGTGTTCGCCCTTGCGTCGATACACTGCGTAGGCATAGCCATCCTGCCAGATGTACTGCTCACCATCGAGGAGCCAAGTCCCACTATCACGACCAGTCAAGGGCATCGGACGGTCGAACTTGACTTGCGCCTCGTACCCTTTGAAAGGACCTATGGCAATGCGTCTCCGAGTCTGCAGACGTGTCGCCCTGCGCAGGCTCGCCACGCTAGAACCGGCCGGGACGACGGTCAGCATCGCATCGAGCACTCCGCCGACCACGCTGAGAATGCCCATGCCGAGGGTATCGACATTTCTCGAACGCCAGCCGTCACCGATGGCCAGGGCGCCGTAGTGAATGTCCTGCAGCGCAATAGGCAGGTTTACACCGGGTACGATAGCTAACGCCGCGCGCAGGTAGCCCAAATGGCGGTGATGCGCTTCGAGATCGTTTTTCCGCCGGATGCCGTACTGGCTGCGCCCCTGGCGCCTTGCCTGATTGACCAGACGATTACTGCGCTCGGTCACTTGCAGGTGGATCAGCGTCTGGGCCAGCGAGGGAGGCGCACTCAAGTAGCCTCCATAACGACGAAAGGCCGCCTGGCTAAAATAGCTGAGCAGTTTTTCAGGTTCGTCGCTGGAGCGGTCCGCCACGTACCTCGCCATATCAGGCTCCACTTCGATCAACCAACGCAGATGCTCGAGTGCGTCTTCCAGCCGCTCGCGCTCAATCAGTCGATGGGCGTGAGGGGCGCCAGGCAGGTACAAGAGGGTACGCCCTTCTGCCGTATCGACCAGCGCGCCTGCACCCTCGATGTTACGTCCGAGTTCCTCGGTACTGGTAATGGCCAGCCAATGCACCCGCAGCCCGGCCTCGGCCAAGGCCTCTGCGCTAGATGACTGGGCTGCGACATCCAGCATCGCCGCCCCTTTTTCGGACAGCTTGCCGCACCATCGCCATGCCTGGGCCAGCAATTTCAACTCTTGGCTATAGGGTTCGACCAGCAACTGGGCATGCTGCTCATTGGCCAGGTCCAATGTCGCCCGGACCTTCGCTTCGTATTGCTGGAGTGGATCGAGCTCAACCAGTACGTCCGACAAGTAGCCAGAGGTAATCCCATCGACCTGCAGGTTGGCCATAGCCATCCGCTCTACTTCCGAAGGCTCGCTGGCGTCGAACCCTTCGCTTGCCAGCTTTTCGAGGGTGACCGACTCCCGCGCCTCGCTCGGCACCCATTGCATCGCCTCCCCTGGCCGGTGTCCTGCGGCGCCATACCCTGGCGCAGGTTCCAGGACTGTGCCCTGGCCGAACCACTGATAGGTAACGCTGACAGGCCTTTCCAGCAACACGGTGTCGGCAGCCAAGGTGATGCCCTTGTCGATCTTCAACCTTGCGATCAAAAGGTCCGCAGCAAACGTGGGAAATGGCGGAAGCTGCGCTTTCAACCATCGCTCCAGGCGATCCGACTGCACGTGATAGTTCACCAAGTGTTCGGCATAGGCCCGGCGCTCGGCATCACTACGCACCAACATCCATTTGGGCAGCACCTCCATCATGGCTATCCCTTGCCATTGGCGCTCGGCCGCTGCCATGGCCGCCTGGCGGCAGCTGTTCACAGGAATGGCCAAGGCCGCCCGGGCCAGGTCCAACCGATATTCAGCGCTTTGCTCCCGGGAAAGCCGTTCTCCCTGAACCAGCTCGTCCGGTTCCGGATCCAGCCTCGCCATCCAAAATGTGAACAGCTCACGTACCAAACCAGGCAAACCTTCGCTGTTGGGCACTAACGTCAGTTGGGCGTTTGTACGCGGTATGAGCGTGGAAACGGCGAAGCCACCCACGACCAGCGTGGCGCCGAGCCGTTCACGCAGCGCGTCAAAACTTTCCAGATACGTCATTCCACCGCTTTCGCCATGCACCCACAACACGATCGGCGCGTCATGCAAGCCAGCCAGACGGTCAACGGCCCGGGCCATGATCCAGATGCCGGGCAACACCTGCCCATCGGCGTACACGGACAACCACTGCACCGTCTTCTCTTGAGTCTGTAGAAAAGACCAGGCATGGACCTGGGCAGGCAAGCGCCGCTCTTCGGCCAGCAGGTTCGCCTCGCTTCTCATGGCCTGTTGAATGTGATCGGAAAACGTCTCGATGCGGCGCGTCCAGTTTTCCGGGTCTTCCTTCAGGCCGTCCTGCAACTGCCGCCAGGCGTCCTGTCGCTGCAGCAATGCCGCATTCCAGCCGGCCAACGCGCTTTTTGCAGGCGGCGTTTCCCCAAAGCGTTCGAGCAGGTCACACAGATAACCTAGACGATGCTCCTTACGTAACTGCCTTGGATAAGTCGCAGGCAAGCTGCCCAATGCCAGCAGATCGACATGGTCGCGAGCCTGCTGTTTCATCGCCTGATCAACGACCGTGCGCCAAGTCGCCGGCCGGTTCGCGATCAGCGTGGTGTAGTCGGCGAAACCCTCGGGAAGGATGTGCACCCAATCCTTGTCGTTGGCCGCTTGGGCGCGCAACGCTTCGTCCAGCTGGTTGAGCCAGACGATAGGCGCCTCGGCAGTCACAAGCCCTGCATTCACGCAGGATCGGGCATAGGCGGATGCTTCATCGTGGGGTGTTTGCGCGTGAGCGATTGGTAGCGCATCAAGCAGTTCGTCGAACGATCTCATGTGGTGGCTCCTGGTTTAGAACCACTGATCGTTGCTTGGAGCGACCTGGAAACTGCGGTAGATCTTTGGCACCGCTCAACGCATCGAAGGCATACCACGCCCTTCTGGATCAGGCGGGGCGTCGCTCGAAAACACCTCTGCGGGGTACCGGCAAGTCCCAGCGCGGCCCAGCCAGCCATTGGCTGGCTGGGTATCTAGTGTGGGAGACCGATCGAAGAAGGGATAGGCAAACGTTCAACCCTTGGCCGAGGCCTTGGGTTTCTTCAGCAAGTGCGAGAACACCGCATGCAGGTCGTCCGAGGCGCTTTCCTCGTCCAGGTTGAGCTTGGTGTCGATATGATCCATGTGGTGCATCATCAGGCTGACCGCCAGATCACCATCGCGGGCCTCGATGGCATCGATCAGTTGCATGTGCTCGTCATACGAGCAATGCGAGCGGTTGCCGCTTTCATACTGCGCAATGATCAGCGAAGTCTGGGATACCAGGCTGCGCTGGAAGCTGATCAGGGGTGCATTGCCGGCGGCCTCTGCCAGCTTGAGGTGGAACTCGCCTGAAAGCCGGATGCCGGCACCGCGATCACCACGGGAAAAGCTGTCGCGCTCTTCGCGGACCATTTGGCGCAACTCGTTGAGTTGCTCGACCGTGGCGTGCTGCACCGCCAACTCGGTGATGGCGCGCTCGACCATGCGGCGAGAGAAAAACACCTGGCGCGCCTCTTCAACCGTCGGGCTGGCCACTACCGCTCCCCGATTTGGCCGCAGCAGCACCACGCTTTCATGGGCCAGACGCGACAGGGCACGGCGGATGATGGTGCGGCTGACGCCGAAGATCTCGCCCAGCGCTTCCTCGCTCAACTTGGTGCCCGGTGCCAGTCGCTGCTCGAGGATCGCCTCGAAAATGTGCGCGTAGACGATATCGTCCTGGGTACCGCTGCGGCCGGCCTTGCCGTTGCGCGCAGGTTTTTTCAGAGGTTGCAGCTGTTCGTTCATGGGTTCTCGAGCACGAGGATCCGCCAGTCGGGACCTTGACTGTAATACCCGTCAGAGGGTGGCTGGCAAGTCCTGGAAAGAAAAAAGGGACCAAGGTATCGGCCTATTGTACACAGGCATACCGATTTCTGCAGGTAGCCTTCGCCATATAGCTACTATGCGTCGTATTTCGCTCACAAAAGATAAAACATTATTTGCATTATTTGTACACAAACGCATAATCCTGCGAGCAACTTCTTGACCCGAAAGTCAACAAACGGTCAGACGTCTGCCATCCCCTCGCGGAGCCGCCCAAGTGCATGGCGCAGGACCAGGCTCCGAAACAACAAGAAAGACTTGAGGAGTACTCGCTGTGGAAAGCCGCAAATCCGAAGCCCCTACGCTGGATCTCGCTCCACCGCTCGAAACGAGCTGGCTGGAACGGATTTTCAAACTCAAGCGACATGGCAGCACCGTCAGGACCGAGCTGATCGCCGGGGTGACCACCTTCATCACCA
Organism: Pseudomonas sp. NY15372; assembly: GCF_048068215.1. NCBI lineage: Bacteria > Pseudomonadati > Pseudomonadota > Gammaproteobacteria > Pseudomonadales > Pseudomonadaceae > Pseudomonas > Pseudomonas sp. NY15372. The sequence goes on along the minus strand of NZ_JBLUPY010000006.1, from coordinate 101,546 downwards.
TGGCCTACATCATCTTCGTCAACCCCAACATCATGGCCGATGCCGGTATCGACCATGGCGCAGCGTTCGTCGCCACCTGCATCGCCGCGGCGCTTGGCTGCCTGTTGATGGGGCTGTACGCCAACTGGCCGGTCGGCCTGGCCCCGGGCATGGGGCTCAATGCGTTCTTCACCTATACCGTGGTCGGCACCATGGGCTACACCTGGGAAGCGGCGCTGGGCGCGGTATTCGTCTCCGGCGTGCTGTTCATGTTGCTGACGCTTTCGCGGGTGCGTGAATGGCTGCTCAACAGCATCCCCGTGAGCTTGCGCCATGCCATGGGGGCCGGCGTCGGTCTGTTCCTCGGCCTGATCGGCCTCAAGACCGCGGGTATCGTCGTCGACAGCCCGGCCACGCTGATCAAGCTCGGTTCGCTGCATGAGCCTGGCCCACTGCTGGCGGCGGTGTGCTTCCTGATGATCGCCGTGCTCAGTTACCACCGGGTATTCGGTGCAATCCTCATCAGCATCATCGCCGTGACCTTGGCGGGTTGGGGCCTGGGGCTGGTGCAGTACGGTGGTGTTTTCTCGCTGCCGCCCAGCCTGGCGCCGACTTGGATGGCCATGGATGTTGCCGGGGTGTTCAACGTCAGCATGATCAGCGTGGTACTGGCATTCCTCTTCGTGCACATGTTCGACACGGCAGGGACCTTGATGGGCGTAGCCCAGCGGGCTGGCCTGGTGGATGCCGACGGGCGCATCGAGAACCTGTCGCGAGCGTTGAAGGCTGACAGTGCATCGAGTGTATTCGGTGCTGCGGTGGGGGTTCCGCCGGTGACCAGCTACGTGGAGAGTGCCGCGGGGGTTGCCGCCGGTGGCCGCACGGGCCTGACCGCCGTCGTGGTTGGCCTGCTGTTTGTCGCGGCGATGTTCTTTGCACCGCTGGCGGGGATGATCCCGGCGTATGCCACGGCGGGGGCGCTGATCTATGTGGCGATGCTGATGATGGGCAGCATGGCGCATATTCATTGGGACGAGGCGACCGATGCGATTCCGGCGATCGTGACCGTGATCATGATGCCGTTGACGTTCTCGGTGGCGGATGGGATTGCCCTGGGCTTTATCAGCTATGTGGCGCTCAAGGCGGGGACTGGGAAGTTCAAGGAGATTTCCGCGAGTTTGTGGGTGCTGTGTGTGATCTTTATTGCCAAGTTTGTGTTTCTTTGAGGCTTGGGCTTGGGCTTGGGCTTGGGCTTGGGCTTGGGCTTGGGCTTGGGCTTGGGCTTGGGCTTGGGCTTATAGAAAGTGTAAATATTCATTTGCGGCGGTGGCGCCACTGGCGCTTTTCGCCTTTACGGCGACCTACTTTTGCTCTTGGGCAAAAGTAGGCAAAAACCGCTGGCTCCTGCATCCGGCCCCGGCGCTGCGCGCCGGGGTTCCCTCGCTCCGGCATTGCTCCCGGCGGGGCGCGGCGAAGGGCCATCCATGGCCCTGCGCCGCTTGCCAGGCATCCATGCCTGGCACCCACCTGCGCAATGCCTACGCTCGGCCTCCTGACGTCGCAATTGGCGGCGCCTGGGCTGTTGCGTAGGAAAAGCAAGAGCAAGAGCGAAAGCGGCGGGGGTGGCGGTGAAAAATCATATTGATTGGTGGGCTGTTCTTGCCCAATCGCGGGGCAAGCCCGCTCCCACAGAGACCGCACAACGCTCGAGCGTGCGCCGCTTCTTCCTGTAGGAGCGGGCTTGTCCCGCGATGGGCCCGAAAGCTCACCGCCACTCCACTGAATATTCAAGACAAAAAAAAGCCCGCCAGTGTGAGAGCGGGCCAAGGACCTACGAAGATTCTTCTAGCGACCAACTAGCTTCCACGATAGGTCGAGTAACTGTACGGCGAGATCAGCAGCGGCACATGGTAGTGCTCCTGGTTCTGATCGATACCAAAGCGCAGCACGACAACATCCAGAAACGCGGTTTCAGGCAGTTTCACACCGCGAGCACGGTAGTAGTCGCCAGCGCTGAACTGCAGCTGGTACACCCCAGCGCGATAATCTTCACCCTGCAGCAGTGGCGCGTCGACGCGGCCGTCGCTGTTGGTCAGGGCAGTGTTCACCAGCTCCAGCTGCTGGCCTTCGACACGGTACAACTCGACCTTGATCGAGCTGCCCGGGCAGCCATGAGCGGCATCCAGTACGTGTGTGGTCAAACGTCCCATTTGCTTGTCGCCTCTTGTCGTATGCGTGGGCAAAAAATACACGGCAATCACCGCGCCAGGGGCCTGCGGTGTGCGGGAATGGAGCCATTAAGACATTTTCTCAAGAAATTGTACACAATTTTTTGAGCACCTCTTGCACAGCCACCCTTCCCTGCTTGTAAATACACTAATGCCCGCAAAGACAGGCCCCATGCCGACGGCGTCGTCATTAGCTGACCGACCAGGCAGGTTTCTTGCAATACATTCTCAACCGACAGATGGGAAGAAATGCGGAAAAACAGGCTTACAAAAGATTTCAGAAGTTGTATACAATCACTCCATCCGGTGGTGCGACAACCCGACGCGGGCCGCCCACCCCACGCATCGACGAACAAGAAGGAAGACTGCAGTGAGCGCTGACTACCCTCGCGACCTGATCGGTTACGGCAACAACCCACCTCACCCGCAATGGCCGGGGAATGCACGCATCGCTCTGTCCTTCGTGCTCAACTACGAAGAAGGCGGCGAACGCAACATCCTGCATGGTGACAAGGAGTCCGAAGCCTTCCTGTCCGAGATGGTCGCCGCCCAGCCGCTGCAAGGCGTGCGCAACATGAGCATGGAGTCGCTCTACGAGTACGGCAGCCGCGCCGGCGTATGGCGCCTGCTCAAGCTGTTCAAGGACACTGGCGTGCCACTGACCATCTTCGCCGTCGCCATGGCCGCCCAACGCCACCCCGACGTGATCCGTGCCATGGTCGAAGCCGGCCATGAAATCTGCAGCCACGGCTACCGCTGGATCGACTACCAGTACATGGACGAGGCGCAGGAACGCGAGCACATGCTCGAGGCCATCCGCATCCTCACCGAACTCACCGGCGAACGCCCGCTGGGCTGGTACACCGGCCGCACCGGCCCGAACACCCGCCGCCTGGTGATGGAGGAAGGTGGCTTCCTCTATGACAGCGACACCTACGACGACGACCTGCCCTACTGGGAGCCGAACAACCCGACCGGTAAACCGCACTTGGTGATCCCGTACACCCTGGACACCAACGACATGCGCTTCACCCAGGTCCAGGGCTTCAACTGCGGCGAGCAGTTCTTCCAGTACCTCAAGGACGCCTTCGACGTACTCTACGCAGAAGGCGCCGAAGCACCGAAGATGCTGTCTATCGGCCTGCACTGCCGCCTGGTCGGTCGCCCGGCCCGCCTAGCCGCGCTGAAACGCTTCGTCGAATACGCCAAGAGCCACGACCAGGTCTGGTTCGCCCGTCGCGTCGACATCGCCCGCCACTGGCACGCCACCCACCCGTACAAGAACGAGAACGCCTGATGACCGCTTTCAAGACCCTCAAGCCATCGACCCTGGCCCGCGACGCCTTCGTCGAAGCCTTCGCCGACATCTACGAGCACTCGCCGTGGGTTGCCGAGAAAGCCTATGACCTGGGTCAGCTGGCCGAGCTGGACGAGATCGAGGCGCTGCACCAGCGCATGAGCGACATCCTGCTCAGTGCCAGCCATGAAGACCAGCTGGCCCTGATCAATGCTCACCCGGACCTGGCAGGCAAGGCCGCCATCCAGGGTGAGCTGACCGAGTCGAGCACCAACGAACAGGCCGGCGCCGGTATCCACCAGTGCACCGCCGAAGAGTTCGCACGCTTCACCGAGCTCAACGACGCCTACAAGGCCAAGTTCCAGTTCCCATTCATCATGGCGGTCAAGGGCAGCAACCGGCACCAGATCCTCGCCTCCTTCGAAAAACGCATCCACAACGACGCCGATGCCGAATTCAAGGAAGCCCTGGCGCAGATCAACCTGATCGCCCTGTTCCGCCTGCTGCAACTTTAAAAGACGGTGCGATGGCCCGCCCCGAGTGAGCGATACGTTCGCGCCAGGGCAGGCCCACACCCTAAACAGAACATAGAACAAAGAGATAACCGCATGCGCACTTTAGTGATCGAGCCCTTGACCAAAGAAGCCTTCGCCCCGTTCGGTGACGTGATCGAAACCGATGGCAGCGACCACTTCATGATCAACAACGGGTCGACCATGCGCTTCCACAAGCTCGCCACGGTCGAGACCGCCGAGCCCGAGGACAAAGCGATCATCAGCATCTTCCGCGCCGATGCCCTGGAGATGCCATTGACCGTACGCATGCTGGAACGCCATCCGCTGGGCAGCCAGGCTTTCATTCCGCTGCTCGGCAACCCCTTTCTGATCGTGGTCGCGCCAGTTGGCGATGCACCTGTATCAGGCTTGGTCCGAGCCTTCCGCAGTAACGGCAGGCAGGGCGTTAATTACCATCGCGGCGTCTGGCACCACCCGGTGCTGACGATCGAAAAGCGGGATGACTTCCTGGTGGTTGATCGCAGTGGTTCCGGCAACAACTGCGACGAGCATTACTTCACCGAGGAACAGATGCTGGTCCTCAATCCCCACCAATAAGAAAAGGTCGGTCATCCAGGGTTCGCCCAGGCCGTGACCGGCAAGAGGTAAATACTGTGGAAGCACACCTTCACGAATGGCTGAACCTGAGCATTCGCTGGGTTCACATGATCACCGGCGTCGCCTGGATCGGTGCCTCGTTCTACTTCGTCTGGCTGGAAAACAACCTGAACCGGAGCAATCCGCGTGACGGGCTGTCGGGTGACCTTTGGGCCATCCACGGCGGTGGTATCTACCACCTGGAGAAGTACAAGCTGGCCCCGCCGAAGATGCCCGAGAACCTGCACTGGTTCAAATGGGAAGCCTACTTCACCTGGATGTCCGGTATCGCCCTGCTCTGCGTGGTGTTCTACTGGAACCCGACCCTGTATCTGCTGGCACCTGGCAGCACCCTGAGCGGTGCCGAGGGCGTAGCCATCGGTATCGGCTCGCTGGTAGCAGGCTGGTTCATCTACGACTTCCTCTGCGACTCGCCCCTGGGCAAGCGCCCGGCCCTGCTTGGCGCCGTGCTGTTCGTCCTGATCATCGCTGCGTGCTTCGGCTTCAGCCTGGTATTCAGCGGCCGTGGTGCGTACCTGCACACCGGCGCGATCATCGGCACCATCATGGTCGGTAACGTGTTCCGCATCATCATGCCGGCCCAGCGCCAGCTGGTAGCGGCCATCGAGAAGAACGAAACCCCAGACCCGGTCCTGCCGGCCAAGGGCCTGCTGCGTTCGCGCCACAACAACTACTTCACCCTGCCGGTGCTGTTCATCATGATCAGCAACCACTTCCCGAGCACCTACGGCAGCCAGTACAACTGGCTGATCCTGGCCGGGATCGCAGTGGCCGCGGTACTGATCCGTCACTACTTCAACACCCGTCACGACAGCAACAAATACGCCTGGACCCTGCCTGTCGGCGCCCTGGCGATGATTTGCCTGGCCTACGTGACCGGCCCGAAGCCGATGCCGACCGCACCTGAGCAAGCCGCGGCGAAGATCGAGTACCAGCCGCTGCCGGCGACCGCCATCGGTGGCAAGACCGCTGCCGAACAGCGCGCCGAAGAAGCCGCCAAGGCCGCCGAAGCGCCTGCCGCACCGGCCGAAGCACCTGCCCAGGCTACCGCCCAGGCCGCTCCCGGTGGTTTCGAGAAAATCCACACCGTCATCCAGGAACGCTGCACTGTGTGCCACTCGGCCAAGCCGACCAGCCCGCTGTTCAGCGCTGCACCAGGTGGCGTGATGTTCGACACCCCGCAGCAGATCCAGGCTCAGGCCGCGCGTATCCAGGCGCAGGCCGTCGCCAGCCAGATCATGCCGCTGGGCAACATCACCCAGATGACCCAGGAAGAACGCAACCTGGTCGGTGCCTGGATCGCCAAGGGCGCTCCGGTCAACTGAGTCGCGCGCTGTAACACACGTCAAGCTGTAAGTAGTACGTAGCTAGCATCGAGCTAGGACTCCAGAGGGGAAACCCCGGGCTTTCGAGCCTGCCCCTCCGGAGCCCGACGCTTGGATCCGAGAATAAAAACAAAACTCGAGGTGCTGCATGTCCGAGTCCCGCAAGGCGTACATCCCCGTTGCGCCCCCACGACAGCCTCTGCCCCTGTTCCAACTGATCCTGGTGGGCCTGCAACATGTATTGCTGATGTACGGAGGCGCGATCGCCGTGCCTTTGATCATCGGCCAGGCCGCCGGACTGTCTCGTGAAGAAGTTGCCTTCCTGATCAACGCCGACCTGCTGGTCGCAGGCGTTGCCACCATGGTTCAATCGTTCGGTATCGGCCCCGTCGGCATTCGCATGCCAGTGATGATGGGGGCCAGCTTCGCTGCCGTCGGTAGCATGGTCGCCATGGCCGGCATGCCGGGCGTCGGCCTGCAGGGGATTTTCGGCGCGACCATCGCGGCCGGTTTCTTCGGCATGTTGATCGCGCCGTTCATGTCCAAGGTGGTGCGGTTCTTCCCACCCCTGGTCACCGGTACCGTGATCACCTCGATCGGCCTGTCGCTGTTCCCGGTCGCGGTCAACTGGGCCGGTGGTGGCCATGAGGCCGATACCTTCGGCTCGCCCATCTACCTGCTGGTTGCCGGCCTGGTACTGGCGGTGATCCTGCTGATCAACCGTTTCATGCGTGGTTTCTGGGTCAATGTCTCGGTACTGGTAGGCATGGGCCTGGGCTACATCCTGGCCGGTTCCATCGGCATGGTCGACCTGTCCGGCCTGTCCGAGGCGCCATGGGTGCAGGTGGTCACGCCGCTGCACTTCGGCATGCCGACTTTCAGCCTGGCACCGATCCTGTCCATGTGCCTGGTGGTGGTGATCATCTTCGTGGAATCCACCGGCATGTTCCTCGCCCTGGGCAAGGTCACCGACCGCGAAGTCACCCCGGGCATGCTGCGTCGCGGCCTGATGTGCGATGCGGGGGCGTCGTTCGTCGCCGGCTTCTTCAATACCTTCACCCACTCCTCCTTCGCCCAGAACATCGGCCTGGTACAGATGACCGGGGTGCGTTGCCGCTATGTCACCATCGTGGCCGGCGCCTTGCTGATCCTGCTCAGCCTGCTGCCCAAGGCGGCCTTCCTGATCGCCTCGATCCCGCCTGCGGTACTGGGCGGCGCGTCCATCGCCATGTTCGGCATGGTCACCGCCACGGGTATCAAGATCCTCCAGGAAGCGGACATCTCCGACCGTCGCAACCAGCTGCTGGTCGCGGTCAGCGTCGGCTTCGGCCTGATCCCTGTGGTCCGTCCGGAGTTCTTCGCCCAGATGCCCCAGTGGATGGAACCCATCACCCACAGCGGCATCGCCATGGCCACGCTGAGCGCCCTGGTGTTGAACCTGTTGTTCAACATCCTTGGCGGTGCCGAGCGCGCCGTGCACAACGCCGCCCATCAGCACTGAGTGGTCGGGCGGCAACATCGCCGCCCGGCTCTTCCCCGCAGTAACCGCAACACCGTCGGCCCACGCGCGTGGGCCGTACGGGGCGCCTGCGCGCCGAAAAAACCACAAACAAGAACAAGAACCGGGAATCACAACATGAAGCGCATCACCTCGTCCCTGTTGCTGGGCAGCAGCCTGCTGGCCACCCTCCCCGCCGTCGCGGGCGACTTGTTGGAGTGGCACGGCGAAAGCCTGACGTACCTGTACGGCAAGGACTTCAAGGTAAACCCAGGCATCCAGCAGACAGTGACGTTCGAACACGCCAACCGGTGGAAATACGGCGACACCTTCCTGTTCATCGACAAGACCTTCTACAACGGCCAGGCCGATGCCACCAAAGGCCCGACCACCTACTACGGTGAGTTCAGCCCACGTCTGTCGTTCGGCAAGATCTTCAACCGCAAGCTCGAGTTCGGCCCGATCAAGGACGTACTGCTGGCCATGACCTACGAGCGCGGCGAAGGCGACAACGAGGCCTACCTGATCGGCCCCGGCTTCAGCCTGGCAGTACCGGGCTTCAACTATTTCAACCTGAACTTCTACTGGCGCAATACCGAGGGCAGCCGCCCCGGGGACGATGTCTGGCAGATCACCCCGAACTGGTCCTACACCATTCCTGTCGGTAAATCCGACATCCTCATCGATGGCTACATCGACTGGGTGGTGGACAACGACCAGACCCGCCGCGGTACCTACCACTCCAACCTGCAGTTCAACCCACAGGTCAAGTACGACCTGGGCAAGGCCCTGAACTGGGGTGCCAAGCAGCTCTATGTGGGTATCGAATACAGCTATTGGAAGGACAAGTACGGCATCGACAGCCAAGGCAATATCGACAGCAACCAGAGCGTAACCAGTGCCTTGGTGAAAGTTCATTTCTAAAAGTTGACTGCAAGATCAAGTTTTATGCCATAGTGCGCCAGGACGGAGCACTTGAGGCCTGGCGCGCAAGTGAGTAATCTGCGCGCCCCCTCGATCAGGGCAGGAAGGATCCTGCCCGCGTTTCCTGACCGCTCAGTCAATGAATTCGGGCGGTTGGCCAACGTGTTGCCAGCCTGAAATACCCTTTTCATCCGTTCAGAACGAAGTCGAGCAGGATGGTTGTGACCAACCCGGAAAGTTGGCGCAGCTCTTGCCAAACAGCTGTGGCCAATCGAAAAAAGCTGACTCGAAAGACAAGAATAGCGCCAAAGAGCGCTGACAACAGATCTGACTCAAGGGAGCGACCTTCGCAATGCGTACCATCAACAGCCTGATACTCGCCGGCGGCCTGCTGGCATCCGGAGCCACGTTCGCCGGCGATCTGCTGCAATGGCAGAACAACAGCCTCACCTACCTGTGGGGCAAGAACTTCAAGGTGAACCCGGAAACCCAGCAGACTTTCACTTTCGAGCACGCCGATGGCTGGAAGTACGGGGACAACTTCATCTTCTTCGACAAGATCTTCTACCAAGGCAAGAAAGACGCCAGCAACGGCCCGAACACCTACTACGGCGAAATCAGCCCGCGGTTGTCGTTCGGCAAGATTTTCGACCAGAAGCTCTCGTTCGGCCCGGTCAAGGACGTGCTATTGGCCATGACCTATGAGTTCGGCGAAGGCGATACCGAGGCCTACCTGATCGGCCCAGGTTTCGATCTGGATATCCCAGGCTTCGACTACTTCCAGCTGAACTTCTACCAGCGCACCACTGACGGTAGCCGCCCCGGTGATAACGTCTGGCAGATCACCCCCGTGTGGTCCTACACCCTGCCGGTGGGCTCGTCCGACATCCTGATCGACGGTTTCATGGATTGGGTGGTGGACAACGACGAGAACCGCCGCGGCACCTACCAGGCCAACTTGCACTTCAATCCACAGGTGAAATACGACCTGGGCAAGGCGCTGAAGATTGGCCAGAAGCAGTTGTACGTGGGTATCGAGTATGACTACTGGAAGAACAAGTACGGCATCAAGGACAGCGATGCGTTCACCACCGACCAGAACACCATGAGCTTCCTGCTCAAGTATCACTTCTGACGGTGTACGGGGGCTGCTGCGCAGCCCTTTCGCGGCGCAAGGCCGCTCCTACAGGCCGGAGTGGTCTGTATTTGTGGGAGCGGGCTTGTCCCGCGATCCGGGGCTTGCCCCGGCCATCCCCCAGTCAATTGGCCGGGCGCAGCACCTTCCACACCTTGCCCAACACACTCACCACCGCCAGTACCACGGCGCCGGCCACAATGCCTACCAGGCCATTGAGCACACCGCCGGTAAGCGCCCCGCCACGCCCTTCGCTGAACGCTTCGATGGCATGATGCAGCGGCTCGATGCCATGCACCAGGATGCCGCCGCCGACCAGGAACATGGCCGCGGTGCCGATCACCGACAGACTCTTCATCATGTACGGGGCGGCCCGCAGTATGCCGCTGCCCACCGCTTTGGCCAGGTTCGATGCCTTGGTGGTCAGCCATAGCCCCAGGTCGTCGAGCTTGACGATACCGCCCACCAGCCCATACACCCCGATGGTCATCACCACGGCGATGCCCGAGAGCACGACGATCTGCTGGGTCAACGGCGAATCGGCAACGATGCCCAGGGTGATGGCGATGATCTCCGCCGACAGGATGAAGTCGGTGCGCACCGCGCCTTTGATCTTGTCCTTCTCGTAGGCCACCAGGTCGATGTTCGGGTCGGCCAGGGCTTCGTTGTGCGCCGCATGCTGCGTCGCATCCTCGGCCTTGCTGTGCAAGAACTTGTGCGCCAGCTTCTCGAAACCTTCGAAGCACAGGAACGCGCCGCCGAGCATCAGCAGCGGCGTCACCGCCCAGGGTATGAATGCACTGATCAGCAAGGCCGCAGGTACCAGGATCGCCTTGTTGATGAATGAACCCTTGGCCACCGCCCAGACCACCGGCAGCTCCCGGTCGGCACGCACGCCCGTCACCTGCTGGGCGTTGAGCGCCAGGTCGTCGCCCAACACGCCTGCGGTCTTCTTCGCCGCGACCTTGGTCATCACCGAGACATCATCGAGCACCGTGGCGATGTCGTCGATCAGTACCAGTAGACTGCTTCCTGCCATGTTTGCCTGTTTCCAATGGGTTGAATGGGCCGAAGTCTAGCCCAAAGCGGCTGCCTTGAGCGCCCGACAAGGCGAGTGCTACCATGCCGGACCCTCTTTAGAGGTGGCCAGACAAAGGAAGATTCCCGACATGAGCACCATTCGCGAGCGCAACAAGGAGCTGATCCTGCGCGCGGCCAGCGAAGAATTCGCCGACAAGGGCTTCGCCGCCACCAAGACCAGCGACATCGCCGCCAAGGCGGGCCTGCCCAAGCCGAACGTGTACTACTACTTCAAATCCAAGGACAACCTCTACCGCGAGGTCCTGGAAAGCATCATCGCGCCGATCATGCAGGCCTCCACGCCATTCAACGCCGACGGCGACCCCAAGGAGGTGCTCAGCGGCTACATCCGCTCGAAGATCCGCATCTCCCGTGACCTGCCCCATGCGTCCAAGGTGTTCGCCAGCGAGATCATGCACGGCGCCCCGCACCTGTCGCCCAGCCAGGTGCAGCAGCTCAACGAACAGGCGCGGCACAACATCGAGTGCATCCAGCGCTGGATCGAGCGCAAGCAGATCGCCCCGGTCGACCCACACCACCTGATGTTCAGCATCTGGGCGGCGACCCAGACCTACGCCGACTTCGACTGGCAGATCTCGGTGATCACCGGCAAGGCCAAGCTGTCCGACACCGATTACGAAGCCGCGGCCGAGACCATCATCCGCCTGGTGCTCAAGGGCTGCGAGCCCGAGGCTGCCTGATAGACCCTAATCGCCGGCAAGCCGGCTCCCACAGGTACTCCACTGACAGTGAATTCAGTGCGATACCTGTGGGAGCCGGCTTGCCGGCGATTGAACCATTACAGTCAATCCAGAATCAGGCGGCGACCCCAGCATCCGCCGTCAGCCCCACCTCTTCGATCGCACTGATCGCGCACTGCTCGTCGATATCCGACGTATCGCCGCTGATCCCTACCGCACCCAATACCTTGCCGTCCTGATCGCGAATCAGGACACCACCCGGCGCCGGCACCACCGGACGCTCGCCCAGGCCGTTGAGCGCCGCGAAGAACGCCGGCCGTTGTTGCGAATCCAGCGCCAGCAGGCGCGAACCCTTGCCCAGGGCGACAGCCCCCCAAGCCTTGCCCATGGCCACCTGCGGGCGCAGCAAGCTGGCGCCGTCCTCGCGCTGCAGCGTGAGCAGGTGCCCACCGGCATCCAGTACCGCCACCGTCAAGGGGGCGGCGTTGATCTTGCGGCCGGCGTCCAGCGCGGCGTTCACCAGGCTGACGGCGACTTTCAGGGTCAATGCGTTCATGGAAAGGTCCTCTTCTTGTTGTGAGAAGCCCTGAGGGCAGTTGAAAACCGATACGACAATAGAACACAACGGCCAGATTTTTTGTATACAATATTTTTAGACTATCGTGCACGATCAGACGAAATGCCGTTTTCATAGGCTTCCCGACGAAAGCCACCTCCACAGATGAAAATGGATTGACCTAAGGCGCCGAGCGTGAATACACTCTGTCGCAAAACAAGTTGTATACAATTACAAAATCGATGAGGCACAAACCATGAGCAAAATGAGAGCAATCGATGCAGCCGTTCTGGTCATGCGCCGTGAAGGTGTAGATACCGCGTTCGGCATCCCGGGGGCTGCCATCAACCCGCTGTACTCGGCCCTTAAGAAAGTCGGTGGCATCGATCACGTCCTCGCTCGCCACGTCGAAGGCGCTTCCCACATGGCCGAGGGTTACACCCGCGCCAACCCGGGCAATATCGGTGTGTGCATCGGCACCTCCGGCCCAGCCGGCACCGACATGGTCACCGGTCTGTACAGCGCTTCGGCCGACTCCATCCCAATTCTCTGCATCACCGGCCAAGCCCCTCGTGCTCGCCTGCACAAGGAAGACTTCCAGGCCGTTGACATCACCAACATCGTCAAGCCAGTCACCAAGTGGGCCACCACCGTTCTGGAACCGGGCCAGGTGCCCTACGCGTTCCAGAAGGCCTTCTACGAAATGCGCACCGGCCGCCCAGGCCCTGTGCTGATCGACCTGCCGTTCGACGTGCAGATGGCCGAAATCGAATTCGACATCGATGCCTACGAGCCGCTGCCGGTGCACAAGCCAGCCGCCAACCGTGTCCAGGCTGAAAAGGCCCTGGCCATGCTCAACGACGCCGAGCGTCCGCTGATCGTTTCCGGCGGCGGCGTGATCAACGCCGATGCCAGTGAGAAATTGGTCGAGTTCGCCGAACTGACCGGCGTACCGGTCATCCCGACCCTGATGGGCTGGGGCACCATCCCGGACGATCACCCGCAGATGGTCGGTATGGTCGGTCTGCAGACTTCGCACCGCTACGGCAACGCCACCCTGCTCAAGTCCGACTTGGTATTCGGTATCGGTAACCGTTGGGCCAACCGCCACACCGGCTCCGTCGACGTCTACACCGAAGGCCGCAAGTTCGTTCACGTGGATATCGAACCCACCCAGATCGGCCGTGTGTTCACCCCGGACCTGGGTATCGTTTCCGACGCAGGCGCCGCACTGGATGCGTTCCTGGAAGTGGCCCGTGAGTGGAAAGCCGCCGGCAAGCTCAAGTGCCGCCGCGAGTGGCTGGAAGACTGCCAGCAGCGCAAGTCGAGCCTGCAGCGCAAGACCCACTTCGACAACGTGCCGGTCAAGCCGCAGCGCGTGTATGAAGAAATGAACCAGGTCTTCGGCAAGGACACCTGCTACGTCAGCACCATCGGTCTGTCGCAGATCGCCGGCGCCCAGTTCCTGCATGTGTACAAGCCACGCCACTGGATCAACTGCGGCCAGGCCGGCCCGCTGGGCTGGACCATTCCGGCTGCCCTGGGCGTGGTCAAGGCCGACCCCAAGCGCAAGGTCGTCGCGCTGTCCGGTGACTACGACTTCCAGTTCATGATCGAAGAGCTGGCCGTGGGTGCGCAGTTCAACCTGCCGTACGTCCACGTGCTGGTGAACAACGCCTACCTCGGCCTGATCCGCCAGGCCCAGCGTGGCTTCGACATGGATTACTGTGTACAACTGGCCTTCGAGAACATCAACGCCACCGAAGCCAACAACTACGGCGTCGATCACGTGGCCGTGGTCGAGGGCCTGGGCTGCAAGGCTCTGCGTGTGTTCGAACCGGCTGAAATCGCCCCTGCCCTGCTCAAGGCGCAGAAGATGGCCGAAGAGTTCCGCGTACCGGTGGTGGTCGAGGTGATCCTCGAGCGCGTGACCAACATTTCCATGGGTACCGAGATCAACGCGGTTAACGAGTTCGAAGACCTCGCCCTGGTCGGCAACGACGCGCCTACCGCGATCTCGATGCTGGACTGACCGCCTGACGCCCCCGCGCCGGCTGTGCCGGGGGCCTTCATCTGCAAGGAGACAACCATGCCTCGCTTCGCTGCCAACCTGTCCATGCTGTTCACCGAGCAGGACTTCCTGGCCCGCTTCAAGGCCGCCGCCGACGCTGGTTTCAGCGGTGTCGAATACCTCTTCCCGTACGATTTCAGCGCCGCCGAGATCAAGCAACAGCTCGATGCCCACGGCCTGACCCAGGTGCTGTTCAACCTGCCGGCCGGTGATTGGGGCAAGGGCGAGCGCGGCATCGCCTGCAACCCTGAGCGCGTAGAGGAATTCCGCGCAGGTGTCGACAAGGCCATCGAATACGCCAAGGTCCTGGGCAACACCCAGGTCAACTGCCTGGCCGGTATCCGCCCGCAAGGCCCGGACTGCGCCACCGTGCGCAAGACCTTCGTCGACAACCTCAAGTACGCCGCCGACAAGCTCAAGGCCGCGGGTATCCGCCTGGTCATGGAAATGATCAACACCCGCGATATCCCAGGCTTCTACCTGAACACCACCAAGCAGGCCCTGGAAATCCAGGCCGAAGTCGGCAGCGACAACCTGTTCCTGCAATACGACATCTACCACATGCAGATCATGGAAGGTGACCTGGCTCGCACCATGGAAGCCAACCTGAAACTGATCAACCACATCCAGCTGGCCGACAACCCCGGCCGCAACGAACCAGGCACCGGCGAGATCAACTATCGCTTCCTGTTCGAGCACCTGGACCGCATCGGCTACCAGGGCTGGGTGGGCGCGGAATACAAGCCGCTGACCACCACCGAAGCAGGCCTGGGCTGGCTGAAGACCCACAACGCAATCTAACGATCGGACACCGACCTGTAGGAGCGGGCTTGTCCCGCGATTGCGATGGCGACTTCAGCGCCGCCATCGCGGGACAAACCCGCTTCTACAGGATCCGCGAACAAATACAAAGAGGCACATTGTCATGGCTAAAATCGGTTTCATCGGCACCGGCATCATGGGCAAACCAATGGCCCAGAACCTGCAAAAGGCAGGTCACAGCCTGTTCGTTTCCACCCACCACGACGCCGCCCCGGCCGATCTGGTCGCCGCTGGCGCCGTCGCCCTGGCCAACCCGAAGGAAGTGGCCCAGGAAGCCGAGTTCATCATCGTCATGGTCCCGGACACCCCGCAGGTAGAAGCGGTCCTGTTCGGTGAGAACGGCGTAGCCGAAGGCGTTGGCCCGAACAAGGTGGTGATCGACATGAGCTCGATCTCCCCTACCGCCACCAAAGCCTTCGCCGAGAAGATCAAGGCCACCGGCGCTGCCTACCTGGACGCCCCGGTTTCCGGTGGTGAAGTCGGCGCCAAGGCCGGCACCCTGAGCATCATGGTCGGTGGTTGCCCGAAAGCCTTCGAGCGCGCCCTGCCGCTGTTCGAAGCCATGGGCAAGAACATCACCCGCGTCGGTGGCAACGGTGACGGCCAGACCGCCAAGGTCGCCAACCAGATCATCGTCGCCCTGAACATCCAGGCCGTCGGCGAAGCCCTGCTGTTCGCTGCCAAGAACGGCGCGGACCCAGCCAAGGTACGTGAAGCGCTGATGGGCGGCTTCGCCTCCTCGAAGATCCTCGAAGTGCACGCCGAGCGCATGATCAAGGGCACCTTCGACCCAGGCTTCCGCATCAACCTGCACCAGAAGGACCTGAACCTGGCCCTGCAAGGCGCCAAGGAGTTGGGTATCAACCTGCCCAACACCTCCAACGCCCAGCAAGTGTTCAGCACCTGCGTCGCCCTGGGCGGCGGCAACTGGGACCACTCGGCGCTGATCAAAGGCCTGGAGCACATGGCCAACTTCTCGATCCGCGACGACAAGTGATCACGGGCTGCCTTGCAGCCCAATCGCCGGCAAGCCGGCTCCCACCATTCTGAAGTCTTCTGTTGTACCTGTGGGAGCCGGCTTGCCGGCGATGAGATCCACACTGTTGAACCTGCGACCACAGGCCCAACGGTGACACCGAGCAACACCCGCCCCTGGTTCGGCCTGCACGGAGGCAGTTCCAGGGGCGTTTTCGATTCTGCAGAACAATAAGATTTTGGGAGCCTGCCATGTCGGTCGATCCACAAAAAATTCTCCGCGAGCTGTTCGACACAGCCATCGCCGCCGCTCACCCACGCCAGGTCCTGGAACCTCACCTGCCTGCCGACCGCACCGGTCGCGTCATCGTCATCGGCGCCGGCAAGGCGGCCGCGGCCATGGCCGAGGTGGTCGAGAAGAGCTGGCAGGGCGAAGTGTCCGGCCTGGTCGTGACCCGCTACGGCCATGGCGCCAACTGCCAGAAGATCGAGGTGGTCGAAGCCGCCCACCCGGTCCCCGATGCCGCCGGCCTGGCCGTGGCCAAGCGCGTGCTGGAACTGGTCAGCAACCTCAATGAAGACGACCGGGTGATCTTCCTGCTCTCCGGTGGCGGCTCGGCCTTGCTGGCCCTGCCTGCCGACGGCCTGACCCTGGCCGACAAGCAACAGATCAACAAGGCCCTGCTCAAGTCCGGCGCCACCATCGGCGAGATGAACTGCGTGCGCAAGCACCTCTCGGCGATCAAGGGCGGCCGCCTGGCCAAAGCCTGTTGGCCGGCGACGGTCTACACCTATGCCATCTCCGACGTTCCTGGGGACCTGGCCACCGTCATCGCCTCCGGCCCCACCGTGGCCGACCCGAGCACCTCGGCCGATGCCCTGGCCATTCTCAAGCGCTACAACATCGAAGCGCCCAAAGCCGTTGTCGATTGGCTGAACAACCCGGCCTCGGAAACCGTCAAGGCCGACGACCCGGCCCTGGCCCGCAGCCACTTCAAGCTGATCGCCAAGCCCCAGCAGTCGCTCGAGGCCGCGGCCGTCAAGGCCCGCCAGGCAGGCTTCAGCCCACTGATCCTGGGCGACCTGGAAGGTGAGTCGCGCGAAGTGGCCAAGGTGCATGCAGGTATCGCCCGGCAGATCGTGCTGCATGGCCAGCCGCTGAAGGCGCCTTGCATCATCCTGTCCGGCGGCGAGACCACGGTCACCGTGCGCGGCAACGGCCGTGGCGGGCGCAACGCCGAGTTCCTGCTCAGCCTGACCGAAAACCTCAAGGGCCTGCCGGGCGTCTACGCCCTGGCCGGGGACACCGACGGCATCGACGGCTCCGAGGAAAACGCCGGCGCCATCATGACTCCGCAAAGCTACGCCAACGCCGAGGCCCTGGGCCTGTCAGCGTCCGACGAGCTGGACAACAACAACGGCTATGGCTACTTCGCCGCACTGGATGCGCTGATCGTCACCGAGCCGACCCGCACCAACGTCAACGACTTCCGTGCCATCCTGATCCTCGAGACTCAGCCATCATGACGCCAGACAAGAAAGTCAAAATCCTCGCTACCCTGGGCCCTGCGATCAAAGGCGTCGACGATATCCGCCAACTGGTCGAAGCCGGCGTGAACATCTTCCGCCTGAACTTCAGCCATGGCGAACACGCCGACCACGCCCTGCGCTACCAGTGGATCCGCGAAGTGGAGCAACAGCTGAACTACCCACTGGGTATCCTCATGGACCTGCAGGGGCCCAAGCTGCGTGTCGGCCGATTCGCCGAAGGCAAGGTGCAACTGCAACGCGGCCAGGCCCTGCGCCTGGACCTGGACAGCACCCCAGGCGACAGCCGCCGGGTCAACCTGCCCCACCCCGAGATCATCGCTGCGCTGGAGCCTGGCATGGACCTGCTGCTCGATGACGGCAAGCTGCGCCTGCGGGTAACCGCCAAGCACAGCGACGCCATCGACACCGAAGTGGTCGCCGGCGGCGAGCTGTCCGACCGCAAGGGCGTCAATGTGCCCCAGGCCGTGCTCGACCTCAGCCCACTGACCGAGAAAGATCGCCGCGACCTGGCCTTCGGCCTGGACCTGGGCGTGGACTGGGTGGCCCTGTCGTTCGTCCAGCGCCCTGAAGACATCGTCGAAGCCCGCCAGCTGATCGGCGAGCGCGCCTACCTGATGGCCAAGATCGAGAAGCCCTCGGCGGTCGAGCAGCTGCAGGCGATCGCGGAGCTGTCCGACGCGATCATGGTCGCGCGCGGCGACCTGGGTGTGGAAGTGCCGGCCGAAAGCGTGCCGCAGATCCAGAAACGCATCATCGGCACCTGCCGCCAGTTGGGTAAGCCAGTAGTGGTGGCGACCCAGATGCTCGAGTCGATGCGCTTCTCCCCTGCTCCGACCCGCGCCGAGGTCACCGATGTGGCCAATGCCGTGGCCGAGGGGACCGACGCCGTCATGCTGTCGGCCGAGACCGCCTCGGGCGACTACCCGCTCGAAGCCGTGCAGATGATGAGCAAGATCATCCGCCAGGTGGAGAACGGCCCGGACTACCAGGCCCAGCTCGACGTCGGCCGGCCCAAGGCCGAAGCCACGGTGTCGGACGCCATCAGTTGCGCGATTCGTCGCATCAGCGGCATCCTGCCAGTGGCCGTGCTGGTCAACTACAGCGAGTCGGGTTCCTCGACCCTGCGCGCGGCTCGCGAGCGCCCGCGTGCACCGATCCTCAACCTGACGCCGAACCTCACCACCGCTCGCCGCCTGAGCGTGACCTGGGGCGTGCACTCGGTGGTCAACGATCGCCTGCGCCAAGTCGATGAGGTTGTTTCCACTGCCCTGGAAATAGCCCAGGCGCAAGGCATGGCCAGCCGTGGCGACACGCTGCTGATCACCGCCGGTGTGCCTTTCGGCAAGCCGGGGACGACCAATACACTGCGGATCGAGACCTTGATCTGACCCAAAGGGCGCTCCTGCAAAGAATAGGCAATACCCTGTAGGAGCGGCCTTGTGCCGCGAAAAAAGAGGGCAATACCAGGGCTGCTACGCAGCCCATCGCCGGCAAGCCGGCTCCCACAGGGACAGTGCTGCCCTCAAGGCTGACGCGTTACTTGTGGGAGCCGGCTTGCCGGCGATGGGCGTGCAGCGCCCTCCCTGGACACGATAACGGCGGACAACCCGAGGCCCAAAGAGGCCCACCGCTTTCCCAACAACCTTCCCGACTGCCCCATGTACACCAAGAATTTCGTCAACCCATGCCCCGACTGGGCCACGGCTTTGCTCAACGGCTTCAGCCAGGTACTGCTGCTGCGCAACCCCTTGTGCGGCCTGTGCTGCCTGCTGGCCATCCTGGTGACCGCCCCGAACCTGGTCGGCGGCGCCCTGCTCGGTGCCCTGGCCGGCCTACTGACCGCCCAACGCCGCGGTTACGAACGCGCCGACCGCCAGGCCGGCCTGTACTGCTACAACGGCGTATTGATCGGCCTGCTGATCGCGGCCTTGCTGCCATGGTCGGCCATCATGCCACCGTTGATCATCGCCGCCGGCGGCCTATCCAGCATCCTCACGCACCAGTGGCGCAAACGCGGCGGCAAGCTGCTGATCGCCTATACCGCGCCTTTCGTGCTACTGGGTTGGGGTACCCTGCTGATGGCAGAGCCCATGCCGGCGCTCTACACCGAGGCCAATCCGCTCTATGCCTTGCTGCGCGGTGTGGGCCAGATCTTTTTGCTGGACAACCCGCTGGCCGGCCTGCTGATCGTCATCGGCATGTTCGTCGCCAACCCCTATGCCGCACTCTGGGCACTGATCGGCTCGGCCATCGGCGGCGCCGTGGCTCTGTTGGCGGGCGAGGCCCAGGCCGCCTGGATGGGGCTGTTCGGTTTCAACGCAGCGCTCGCCGCGCTGGCCTTCAGCCGCCAGGGTGAACGTCCCTGGATAACCCTGCTGGCCATCACTGCGGCCCTGCTGTTGCAACCGCTGTTCAACCTGATGCCCATCGCCGGCCTGACAGCGCCCTTTGTCGTCGCCTGTTGGCTGATGCACCTGGGCGGCCATCTGGCGCAATCATTTCAACGCCGCAACGCAGGCCGCTTGCACAGCTAAAACCCAGCCCCTAGGCTCAGTCCATCGAACAATGGAATGCGCCCATGGATAACCCTGCTAGCCTGCGCGAGCGGCTGTACGTCGTCGTCTTCCAGACCGACACCGTCGCCGGCAGGCGCTTCGACAAGATCCTCCTGCTGATCATCCTCGCCAGCCTGGTCACGGTCGTGCTCGACAGCATCGATGACGCGCACCAGCAATACGCCGGCCTGCTGGCGGCGATCGAATGGGGCTTCACCACGATATTCCTGGTGGAGTACCTGGTGCGGCTGTACTGCTCGCCCAAGCCGCTGCGCTACGCCTTCAGCTTCTATGGGCTGGTGGACCTGCTGGCGGTCGTCCCGGGTATCCTCGCCCTGTACTACAGCGACGCCCAGTACCTGCTGATCGTGCGGGTCATCCGCATGCTGCGGATCTTCCGCGTGCTCAAGTTAAGCCCCTACCTCAAACAGGCCCATTACCTGCTCGCGGCGCTACAGGGCAGCCGACAGAAGATCATCGTGTTCCTGGTCAGCGTATCGACCCTGGTCACCGTGTTCGGCACCCTGATGTACGTGGTCGAGGGCCCCGAGCATGGCTTCACCAGCATCCCCAAGGGTATCTACTGGGCAATCGTCACCCTGACCACCGTCGGCTTCGGCGATATCGTGCCGAAGACACCGCTGGGCCAGGTGCTGTCGTCACTGGTGATGATCACCGGTTATTCGATCATCGCCGTGCCCACGGGCATCTTCACCGCGGAGCTGGCCAACGCCCTGCGCGGCGAACAGCTGCAGCATGACTGCCCGACATGCCGCAAGAACACCCATGAACATGGTGCGGCGTTCTGCTCGCGTTGCGGCAATGCGTTGTTTCCAAAGTTATAGAAACGGGCTAACCCGTGATTGCGTCGGCTGGAACTGACATCGTCGCCTGAGCAGTTGCAATGGCATAACCAAAGTGTTTTTTGTTCTTTAACCGCTGCCAGGCCACCCGCTATAGTCGCTGGCAAACTGCCTACAACCTCTCAAGAACAAGGAAGCAACGTGAAAAAGCTCTTCACCGCCTCGCTGCTCGTCGCAGGCATGGCCTTGGGCAATTTGGCCCAGGCTGCACCGACCCTGCTCAACGTTTCCTACGACGTAATGCGCGACTTCTACAAGGACTACAACCCGGCATTCCAGAAGCACTGGGAAGCCGAGCACAACGAGAAGGTCAACGTGCAGATGTCCTTCGGCGGTTCGAGCAAACAGGCACGTGCGGTGATCGACGGCCTGCCGGCGGACGTCATCACCATGAACATGGCCACCGACATCAACGCCTTGGCCGATAACGGCAAGCTGGTGCCGGACAACTGGGTTTCGCGCCTGCCGAACAACAGCGCACCGTTCACCTCCGCCACTGTGTTCATCGTGCGCAAGGGCAACCCCAAGGCCCTGAAAGACTGGCCCGACCTGCTCAAGGACGGCGTGCAGGTGATCGTACCCAACCCCAAGACTTCGGGTAACGGCCGCTACACCTACCTCTCGGCCTGGGGCTATGTGCTCAAGCAAGGCGGCGACGAAGCCAAGGCACGCGATTTCGTCGGCAAGCTGTTCAAGCAGGCACCGGTGCTGGACACCGGCGGCCGCGCCGCGACCACGACCTTCATGACCAACCAGATCGGCGATGTGCTGGTGACGTTCGAGAACGAGGCGGAAATGATCGCCCGCGAATTCGGTCGCGACCAGTTCGAAGTGGTCTACCCGAGCGTGTCGGCCGAGGCCGAGCCACCGGTGACCGTGGTCGACAAGGTGGTCGAGCGCAAGAAATCCCGCGCCGTGGCCGAGGAATACCTCAAGTACCTGTGGTCGCCGGCGGCCCAGGAACTGGCCGCGCAGAACTACCTGCGCCCGCGTGATGCGACCGTATTGGCCAAGTACACCGACCGCTTCCCGAAGGTGGATTTCCTGTCGGTGGAGAAGACCTTCGGTGACTGGCGTACCGTGCAGAAGACCCACTTCAACGACGGTGGCGTGTTCGACCAGATCTATACCAACCAGTAACCCTTCGCGACACAAGCCCGCTCCCACTGGCCAGGCTGGATACGATCGCTGTGGGAGCGGGCTTGTCCCGCGATTGACGCTTACTCAGGCTCGCTGACGAAACACCAACGCCTTCAAGCCCCCAGCCGGATCCGCATCCGGAAATTCCGGCGGATTCTCCAACCGCTCGACGAATGCCAGCCCCGGTGCATGTTCGGCCATGCCCTCGATCAGGAAGTCCGGCCCGATACCTGGGTCATTGACACACGCCAGCACCGTCCCCTGCCCCGTCAACAGTTCCGGCAAGCGTCGCAGGATCTTCGCGTAGTCCTGGGTCAGCACGAAGCTGCCCTTCTGGAAGGTCGGCGGGTCGATGATGATCAAGTCATAAGGCCCGTACTTGCGCACCTTGCCCCAGGACTTGAACAGCTCATGCCCCAGGTAGGCGACCCGGGAGGCATCGTGGCCATTGAGCCTATGATTGTCGCGCCCACGGGACAATGCCGCCTTGGCCATGTCCAGGTTGACCACTTGCTGCGCCCCGCCGGCAATGGCCGCCACCGAGAAACCACAGGTATAGGCGAACAGGTTGAGCACCCGCTTGCCCGCAGCCTGCTCGCGCACCCAACGGCGGCCGTAGCGCATGTCGAGGAACAGCCCGCTGTTCTGCCGCACGCCCAGGTCCAGCAGGTAGGTCAGGCCATCTTCGATCACTTCGCGTTGCCGGCACGGCTCGCCCAGCAACCACTGGCCGGGGCTGTCCGGCAGGTAACGGTGCTGGATAAGGATGGCTTGCCCGGCCCACTGCGGACGTTCGGCGAGACGGCGCAACATGGCTTCCAGCTCGGCCAGCTGGCCTTCGGGCGGCTCGCGGAACAGCGCTACCAGCAGCACGCCTTGCAGCCAGTCGACCGTGATCTGCTCCAGGCCCGGCCAGCAGCGGCCGCGGCCGTGGAACAGGCGGCGGGTTTCCTGCGGGGCGGGGTCAAGGGCGGCGAGCAGGTGTTGCTCGAGGGTGTGGATCGGCGAGGTCATGGTGGGGTCGCAAGCAAAAAAGAACGCATTCTACCTAATGCCAGCCTATAAGCACTGTCAGAGGCTGCTACGTACCCCATCGCGGGACAAGCCCGCTCCCACAGGTTCACCGCTGCCCGCAAGAGCGACGCATCCCTGTGGGAGATTACCCAGCCCTTCGGGCTGCGCTGTCGCGCAAAGAACAAGCGGCTAGCGCCGCCCCCCCTGTGGGAGCGGGCTTGTCCCGCGATAGGGCCCGCCAGGCAAACCTCGCTCAATACCCCTTCACCGCCCCCCTACCCGAACGGAACCACCACCCCTGCTGCATGCCTGCCGCCGCCAGCAGGATCGCCGCCCCCCCCAGCCACTGCAACGGTGCCAAGCGGTGGTCGAACGCCACCCAATCGACCAGGATCGCCGCGATCGGGTAGATGAACGACAGCGCACCGGTCAACGCCGTGGGTAGACGCTGGATGGCGCTGTACAGCAGCACGTACATCAGCCCGGTATGGACGATACCCAAGGTCACCAGGCTAGCCAGTGCCGGCGCCTCTGCAGGTAGCCCGCGTACCCCGACCCAAGGCGCCAGCAGCAAAACACCGGTAATCACCTGGACCAAGGCGATCAGGTGCGGTGGCGTACCGCTCAGGCGCTTGATGATCAACGCCGCCACCGCGTAGAGGAACGCTGCGCCCAACGCCAGACCGATGCCTTGCAGATAATCACCCGCCCCTCCCTGGCCGTTGCCATGGGCGCTGACGATGGCCAGCATGCCGAGGAACGCCAGGCTCAGCCAGGTCATCTTCGCCAGCGTGACCTTCTCGCCCAGGAACAACGCCGCCAGTCCCACCAGCATGAACGGCTGAACGTTGTACACCGCCGTGCCGATCGCGATCGAGGCCTTGGCATAGGAGGCGAACAGCAACACCCAGTTACCGACGATGGCCACCCCGCTGGCCACCGCCAACAGGAAGGTCGTACGGGTCAGTACACCGGGCTTGAGCAACCCCATGGCTGCGCAGATCAACAGCAAGGTGCCGGCACCGAACACACAACGCCAGAACACCACCTGCAGTACCGGCTGCCCGGACACCAGCACGAACCAGCCGATGGTGCCGGAGATCAGCATGGCGGCCGTCATCTCCAGCGAGCCGCGACGCAACGAATTGTCCATCTCACACCTCCTGTCGAACAGGGCAACAGTATGTGCGGGGCAAGGGTCGACCATCCAGCGGAAAAACAAGGCGAACGCGCATTATCACCTTTACTATCAAGGCAATCCTAAAGAATTACCTAACGAGAACAATATGACAGACGCGATAGACCAACTACTGATCAACGCCTTGATGGAAGACTCGCGCCGTTCGCTCAAGGCACTGGCCCAGGTCAGCGGCCTGTCAGCGCCCAGTGTCAGCGAGCGCCTGCGTCGCCTGGAAGAACGTGGCGTGCTGCGCGGCTACACGGTGGATGTCGACCCTCGTAGCTTCGGTTACCAACTCCAGGCCATCGTGCGTATCCGACCGTTGCCAGGACAGTTGCAGGAAGTCGAACGGCAGATCATCGCCATTCCCGAATTCACCGAATGCGACAAGGTCACCGGCGAGGACTGCTTCATCGCACGTCTGCACGTGCGCTCCATGGAACAACTGGACACACTGCTCGACCGCATCAACGTGCTGGCCGAAACCAATACGGCGATCATCAAGAAGACACCGGTCAAACGCCGGCTGCCGCCTATGGAATAAAAGTTCGGATACTTAACGATCAATTTTTGTACACACGAATGTCACCTTAAGTGCCATTTTTGTGTGCACTTTTGTCCGGTAACGCCCCAACACGTTACACCCATTCTTATCTGAAAACTGACCAATCGATCAACTAACAGACCACTTCAAAAATAAAAACTGTTCATTTGGTCAACTTATAATTCCTCAATTTCATTCACTTATCTTTCAACGAGATAGATTCGAAAAAGCGTCACTCTGAAAGTTGCTTTTTGCCTGGCATGAAACTCGCTTTTGTGTCTTCGTGTTTTGTATACAAGTTGAGCAAAACATAAATACACAAGAACCCGTAGCGCCTGCCCTGCAGGCCGTTGCGCCCAGAACCCAGTGATGCCAACGCTGCACCGACGAGATGGCGAGCCCGTGCGCATGCCCGATCATCGCAGTCCATACGCATCAGGAGCCTGCCGGAATGAGTACCAGCCTCAACCTTGCCCCTGAACTATCCGTTGCCAGCACCAACCCCACTTCCACTCCGCTCAGCGGTGATCTACCGGACCTCGAACTCAGCCCACGCCTGCACAACCGCGACCTGGCCCCGACCCGCATCGAAGGCCGGCGCTGGGGGCGCTACAGCATCTTCGCGCTGTGGACCAACGACGTGCACAACATCGCCAACTATTCATTCGCCATGGGGCTGTTCGCGCTCGGCCTGGGTGGCTGGCAGATCCTGCTATCGTTGGCCATCGGCGCCGCACTGGTGTACTTCTTCATGAACCTGTCCGGCTACATGGGGCAGAAGACCGGCGTACCCTTCCCAGTGATCAGTCGCATCGCGTTCGGCATCCATGGCGCACAGATTCCCGCCCTGATCCGCGCGGTCATCGCCATCGCCTGGTTCGGCATCCAGACCTACCTGGCCTCGGTGGTACTGCGGGTATTGCTGACGGCCATCTGGCCGCAGCTGGCCGCCTATGACCATGACAGCATCCTCGGCCTGTCGAGCCTGGGCTGGGTGTGCTTCGTGGCGATCTGGCTGGTGCAGTTGGTGATCCTGGCTTACGGCATGGAGATGGTGCGCCGCTACGAAGCCTTCGCCGGCCCGGTGATCCTGCTGACGGTGGCAAGCCTGGCGGGCTGGATGTACTTCCAGGCCGATGCACGCATCGCCTGGTCGGTAGCCGAGCCGCTGACCGGCTATGAGATGTGGCGCAACATTTTCGCCGGCGGCGCCCTGTGGCTGGCGATCTACGGCACCCTGGTGCTGAACTTCTGTGACTTCGCCCGCTCCTCACCTTGCCGCAAGACCATCCGCGTGGGCAACTTCTGGGGCCTGCCGGTGAACATCCTGGTGTTCGCCACCATTACCGCCGTGCTGTCCGGTGCGCAGTTCCAGATCAACGGCCAGGTGATCGACAGCCCGACCCAGATCGTCGCCAACATCCCCAGCACACCGTTCCTGGTCCTGGGCTGCCTGGCCTTCCTGATCGTCACGGTGGCGGTGAACATCATGGCCAACTTCGTCGCCCCGGCCTTCGTGCTGAGCAACCTGGCGCCACGCCACCTGAACTTCCGCCGCGCGGGGCTGATCAGCGCTACCCTGGCGGTGCTGATCCTGCCGTGGAACCTGTACAACAGCCCGCTGGTGATCGTGTACTTCCTGTCCGGCCTGGGGGCCCTGCTTGGCCCGCTGTACGGCGTGATCATGGCCGACTACTGGCTGCTGCGCAAAGGCCAGGTCAATGTACCGCAGTTGTACAGCGAGAACCCGGCCGGCGCCTACTTCTACACCCGAGGCATCAATCTGCGCGCGGTCGCCGCCTTCCTGCCCACTGCACTGCTGGCCATCGTCCTGGCCTTGGTGCCCAACTTCCACAGCGTCGCACCCTTCTCCTGGCTGATCGGCGCCGGCACCGCCGCAGCCTTGTACCTGCTGCTCGCACCGCGCAATCGCCAATACCTCGACGTCAGCGGCGAAGCCATCGCCGTCGACCATAGCAGCCATTGATAGGGAGATCTTCCATGCGCATCCTGATCGCCAACGTCAACACTACCAGCGCCATCACCGACGCCATCGCCGAACAGGCTCGCAGCGTCGCCTCGCCGGGTACCGAGATCGTCGGCCTGACCCCTTGGTTCGGCGCCGAGTCGGTGGAAGGCAACTTCGAGAGCTACCTGGCCGCCATCGCCGTGATGGACCGCGTGCTGGCCTATGACGAACCATTCGATGCCGTGATCCAGGCCGGCTACGGCGAGCATGGCCGCGAGGGCTTGCAGGAGTTGCTGGATGTACCGGTGGTGGATATCACCGATGCCGCCGCCAGCACTGCCATGTACCTGGGGCACGCCTACTCGGTGGTGACTACCCTGGACCGCACCGTGCCGCTGATCGAAGACCGCCTGAAGCTTTCGGGCCTGTTCGATCGCTGCGCCTCGGTGCGCGCCAGCGGCCTGGCCGTGCTCGATCTCGAAGCCGACCCGCGGCGCGCGGTGGAAGCGATCGTCGAGCAGGCCGAACGGGCCGTGCGGGAGGACAAGGCCGAAGTGATCTGCCTCGGGTGTGGCGGCATGGCCGGGCTCGACGAGCAGATCCGTCAGCGCACCGGCGTGCCGGTGGTCGATGGCGTCAGTGCGGCGGTGACCATCGCCGAATCGCTGGTGCGCATGGGCCTGAGTACCTCCAAGGTGCGGACCTACGCTACGCCTCGGGCGAAGAAAGTGGTGGGCTGGCCGATGATGTTCGGACGGTGACCCTCGCGCTGCCCGGCCAACTGGCTCAGGTCGGGCAGCTATGCGCCCCATGGTCGAGCCCCTGCCGCACATTGCGGCTGAGCAGATGAGCCTTGCCATCGCGCCAGGTCAGCGTCAGCACGTAGAGGGTGTCGAAGTCGTCGCCACTCCAGTCCTCGGTGATAACGCGCTCCTCGCCCAGGGCCTTGCCGGCGACAGCGTTTATCAGATCTGGAAGATAACCGTGGGACCAGGCGGTATAGACGGTTGCATTGCGGTACTTGTCTTGCAGCAGTTCGTCAGCGAGGTCGTCGGTGTCATTGGCGGCGTAATCGATGTTCACCGGCAACCCCAGGCGAATGGCGCTCGGGGTAATCGTCATCAAGGGCCGGATATAGCTGTAGCGCTGGTCGCCGCTGCCCTCCTCGACCTGTCGAGACGGGTTGGCGGCGAACACGTAGTCGGCTTTGCCGAAACGCTCCGGCAGCAAGGTGGCCAAGTCCAGGGCCCGGTTCAGGCCTTGGCAGTTCAGTTGCCCGAGCCCTTCGCCCGGCTTTTCGGCGTGACGCAGGAATACCAAGGTCTGGGTGCCATCGACCGGTTGCGCACGTGTTTCTACGGCATCCAGTACCAGTGGCAAAGCTGTGCCGGCAAGTGCCAGGCTCAGCAACAGGTGGCGGTGGCGTCGGAGAAAAGCTGGCAACTTCATCAAAGCAGACTCTTGTGGCAAATAAATTCGGGTTGACCGCCACATAGCCCCGCGCAATGACGACAGGAAGTCCTTGTAGTGAATGCCATCCGTGGCCACGTGTGAGGGTCAGAGCCCCCTCAACCCGTTTGGTTCCTCCATGCGTGCATGTGTCGTTCCATCGACAAGGGCCACGTTAAAGGCTGCATGTTGCTGAATGATGTCCCGGTTCCCCGGGAGGTCATGGCAAAGCCGAGACGTCCCTCGGCTCAACCGGCCCTGGTCTGAAAGCTTAAAGGTCCCTTTCCGAAGCAATCGCAGGATATGAACGACTCAATCATCCCGCGTAAGCACCTCCAGCAGCTCGATCTCGAATGTCAGGTCCGAATGGGGCGGGATCGAACCGACGCTGCGCTCGCCATAGCCCAAGTGCGCCGGCACCAGCAGCTTGCGCTTGCCGCCGACGCGCATTCCCATGAGGCCTTGGTCCCACCCCTTGATCACGCGACCGGTGCCGATCACGCACTGGAACGGCTTGCCCCGCGACCAAGACGAGTCGAACTCGCGGCCGTCGGCCAGCCAGCCGGTGTATTGGGTGGTGATCAGGGCGCCTTTGACCACGGCCTTGCCGTCGCCTTCCTCGAGATCGATGATTTGCAGTTCGCTGCTCATGCCTGTTGTTCCTGAAACGGATTTCGTGCCCGCCGTTTTCTCAGGAATGAACCGCTTTGGCAAGGTGGCCAGGTGCCTCATGCTGGAGCATCGACCAGAGCATTCCATCGATCACAAACTGCCTGGATGGCCGGGCTGATCGGGCTGGTGTCGGAGTTCATGCGTGCACCTAGCCAAGTTGCTCGAAGGCCTCCTGGCCGGTCAGTTCCTTGGTCTGATTGGCGAAGCAGTACCAGGCGGGTTTCTGTTCGACGAAGATCTGCAGGTCGAAATCCCAGGTTTCGTCGCCGTCCAGCAGGCCCACCGGGATGGCATAGAAGTCGTTGGCCTTGAGGCGGTAGTACAGGTGCGTGCCGCACTGGCCGCAGAAGCCGCGTTGGGCCCAATCGGAGGAGTCATATACGGTAGGGGGCGTGCCTTCGATCTGGGGGGGTTGGCTGCAGTGGACGACCAGGAGGGGGCCGCCGGTCCATTTGCGGCACATGCTGCAGTGGCAGGCGCTGATGTGGGTGTTGTCGACGGTGACTTTCAGGTGGGTTTGGCCGCAGAGGCAGGTGCCTTGTTTTTCCAGGGGCATGAGGGGAGCTCCTTGGGAGTTGGGTTTGGAAGTATAGGTTGGGGATTTCCTGTTGGGCTTGGGCTTTTAGATCGTGTGGGTATTCGTTTTTGGCGGTGGCGCCACTGGCGCTTTTCGCCTTTACGGCGACCTACTTTTGCTCTTGGGCAAAAGTAGGCAAAAACCGCTGGCTCCTGCATCCGGCCCCGGCGCTGCGCGCCGGGGTTCCCTCGCTCCGGCATTGCTCCCGGCGGGGCGCGGCGAAGGGCCATCCATGGCCCTGCGCCGCTTGCCAGGCATCCATGCCTGGCACCCACCTGCGCAATGCCTACGCTCGGCCTCCTGACGTCGCGATTGGCGGCGCCTGGGCTGTTGCGTAGGAAAAGCAAAGGCAAAAGCGAAAGTGGCGGTGGCGGTGGCGGTGGCGAACAATCATATGGATTGGTTAGCTGTTCTGGCCTGATCGCGGGGCAAGCCGGGAGATCGCGCGATTGTTGAGCTTGCGCCCCCGCTGTGTGCGGCGGTGCGGCGGTCCGACTTGTCCCGCGATTGGGACGAAAGCTCACCACCTATCCCACGAACAAACAACGCCAGCCGAGGCACCACTTGTAGCTTGACCGCCCCACCGATCAGATAGAAATCACTCCACGCAGGTACAACGCCCCTCGCCCACTGATGATCACCCGCCCATTCCCAGGCACCTCGCACCTCAACTGCCCCTTGCGCCGCCCACCCTGCTCGCACACCAGGCTCTGCTTGCCCAACCGCTCAGCCCAGTATGGCGCCAGCGACGTATGCGCCGATCCCGTCACAGGATCTTCGTTGACCCCTACCCGCGGTCCAAACCACCGCGTCACGAAATCGAACCCTCGCCCAGGCGCCGTCACCGCGATGCCACGCACCTCGAACGCCCCCAATGCCACGAAGTCAGGCGCCAACGGCTCCAGCAAGGCCGCATCGTCGATCACCACCACGTAATCATCGGTACGATAAACCGCCCGGGCACTGCCCAGTCCCAGCGCCTCGAGCAACCCCGCGGGCACATCGACTGCCACCGGCTGCTTGGCCGGGAAGTCCATCGCCAACAACCCATCATCGCCACGGCTGACCCGCAACTCCCCGCTGCGCGTATTGAACCGCAGCACCTCGGCCTGCTCACCCAACTGCTCGAACAACACCCAGGCCGCCGCCAATGTCGCATGCCCGCACAAATCCACCTCCACGCTCGGCGTGAACCAGCGCAGGTCGAACGCCTCGCCGTTGCGGACGAAATACGCCGTTTCGGACAGATTGTTCTCCTCGGCGACACGCTGCAGCGTTTCATCCGGCAGCCATTGCTCCAATGGCACCACTGCCGCCGGGTTGCCGCCGAACGGCGTGGCGGAAAACGCATCGACCTGGAAGATCTCAAATTGCATGCAAAGGCTCCTAGGCCCGGCATCATGCCAGGCAGGTTCAGGGGAAGGGGTCAGCAGCGGACAGGCGTCAGCACCGGCTCACCGGCAAAGAATGCCTGCAGGTTAAGCAGCACCAGGTTCACCGTATCCCGTGCCGCCTCCGGTGATTGGCCGGCCACGTGGGGCGTGAGCACGGTATTGCCAAGGACCTTGAGCGCATCGGGCACAGCAGGCTCGTCATCGAAGACATCCAGCGCAGCGCCTGCGATCGCGCCTCGGCTCAGTGCATCGACCAGCGCCTGAGTATCGACCACGCTGGCCCGGGCGATGTTGACCAGGTAACCGTCCGGCCCCAGGGCCTGGAGTACCTGGGCATCGACCAGATGACGGGTGGCATGGCCGCCGGGGGTCGCCACCACCAGGATGTCCACGGCCTCGGCCAGGCGCGGCACGCTGTCGTGCCAGGTGTAGGGCACATCGTGGCGCGGCGTGCGGCTGTGGTAGCTGATGCTCATGTCGAAGCCCAGACTTGCCCGCTTGGCGATCGCCCGACCGACCGCCCCTAGGCCAAGGATCCCCAGGCGCTTGCCGCTCACCGAAGGGCTGATGACCCGATTCCATTCCCCTCGGCGTGTGCTGGCATCGGCCCGTGGCACATCGCGCAGCAACGCCAGGAGAAGCGCCAGGGCATGGTCGGCGACCGCTGCGGCGTTGGCGCCGGCACCATTGGTCACGGTAATGCCGCGGGCCGAGGCGGCAGCCAGGTCGACCTGTTCATAGCCGGCGCCGATCACGCAGATGATCTTGAGCGCTGGCAAGGCTTCGATCTCGGCGGCCGTCAGGCCCAACGGGCCGCGGGTCAGTACCGCATCGACCTGGGCGCCGAAGTGCGCGATGGCCTCGGCGCGCAAGTGCGGCGACGGTGCGCGGATCAGCTGAAAACCGGCCTGCTCGAGCAGCGGCAAGTAGTCATCGACGGTTTCCACCAGCACCAGAACGGTCTTGCTCATGCGCCCTCCGGCTCGTCTGCGAGAAGGGATTATGCGTGGTGACTAGCCCATACAGTCAATGGAAATATCAGCCCGTAACTGTACTGTACCGGTGAGTGATGCTTACTGAGCGAACGCCCGACCCAGGCCGCCCGGAACGCCGCTGCTGTCGGTTTCCTGCCAAGGGCCCTCGGGGCTCAGCGACCAGCTCCAGCCGTTGTTCCAGCGGTAGTAGGTGCGCTGGCGATAGAAGGTGTTGGGCTTGTTTTCCAGCACATAGACGCCCATGCGCGGGTCCCAGTGGCTGGCACCGCCCGGTGGCGGGGCGAAGCTGGCGGAGGTGCGCGGCATGGCCTTGGGCGCGCTGGCCGGTTTGCTCGGCCGGGTGCTCGGCTGCCCGCTCGGCGCCGGCTTGATCACCGGCCCCTGGCGCGGCGGCACGGTTTCGACCGGCGGCCACGGCTCATCGCCTGGTTGCTGCACCGTACAGGCGGAAAGACCCAGTGCCAGGGTGATCAGGGTCAGACGGACGGCGCTGTTCATGCAAATACTCTCTTATTGATCTGGGCTGTCGATGGTCAGGTGCTGGGCTGCCTCGGTATGGGTGGACAGCGGCGCGCTCTGGCCGATCCATTCGCCCCGGGTCGGCTGGCCGGCACGGGACACACGGGCAACCAATTGGACCTCACTGAAGTCCGACAGTTTCATCTGCGGCATCATCGCATCGGCGTCGGAAAGCTCCACTTCCAGCGGCAACTGGGCCACCGTCACGCGCTTGGCCGCAACAGGCATGGGCGGGCCATTGCTGGCACGGGCGAAGATGAACACCGTGTCACCGGGCTTGACCTTGTCCTTGAGCTTGTCGGCCAGTGTCACCCGCACTTTCAGACGAGCAGCCTCGGGCACTGCCGCAGGTTTGCCGCCCGCCGCCTGCAACCGTTCTGCGGCACGGTCGATACCGCCCTGCAGGGCGGCGCGCGAAGCGTCACCTTCGGGCAATTGCGCCAGCAGGCGTTGCCAGTAGTCGATCGCCTCCTGGTAGCGCTCGCCCTCGAACGCGGCGATGCCGCGCAGGCCCAGGCTGGTGACCTCCTTGGGGTCAGCCTTGAGCGCTTCGTCGGTCAACGCCTGTACCTGCTCGCTGAACTGCTTGTTCGCTGCGAAATACAAGGCCTGGGCCCATTGGCCAAGCAGCTCGGGCTGGCGTCCGGCCAAGGCGACGGCGCGCTCGAAGGTGCGGGCCGCGTCGGCTGGGCGTTGCTCGGCCATATAGGCGCGGCCAAGGAAATACAGGCCCTCTGCCGAGTCGGGCTGGGCCTGCACGGCACGCTCCAGGCGCGTGGTCATTTCTTCCATCGACTGCGGCGCCTGGGCGAACTCGCGGGTCAGCTCGACCTTGTCGGCAGCGCCGAAATGCAGGTACAGCCCAAGGCCCAGCGCCGGCACCAAGACCGCAGCCAGCAGCGGCAGCGCCTTGCCCAGATGGCCCTGGCGCGGCGCCTCGGCGCCCTCGGTATCGGCCAGCAATTCACGGGCGGCCTCGTCGCGGCCCTTGGCCAGTTGCTCGGCATCGAGCACACCGGCTTCCTGCTGGGTTGCCAGTTCGGCGACCCGCTCCTGATACAAGGCGACATTGAGGGCAGTACGGTCTTCTTCCTGTTGCTGGCGGCGGCGGCCGCGCAGGATAGGGATCAGCAGGAAAGCCAGGGCGGCGAGCAACAGCAGGCCCGCGCTAAGCCAGAATTCAGTCATGGGTCTGTTCTTTATCCAGCAGTTTGGCGAGACGCTCGCGTTCTTCAGGCGACAATTGCTCCGGGGTGGCCGCCACCGGCCCGCGGCGACGGCGCACGATCACCGCCAGCACCACGAAGCCGGAGGCCAGGAGGATGCCTGGGCCGAACCAGAGCAGCCAGGTGCGCCCGGTGAGCGCCGGCTTGTAGCGCACGAAGTCGCCATAGCGATCGACCATGAAATCGACGATCTGCTCGTTGCTCTTGCCTTCGCCGAGCATGCGGAAGATCTCCCGCCGCAAGTCAGCTGCAATGGGTGCATTGGAGTCGGCGATGTCCTGGTTCTGGCACTTGGGGCAGCGCAGCTCCTTGGTCAGTTGCTGATAACGCTCGCGCTCGGCATCATCGCGGAACTGGTAGGTATCGATGGCGGCCCGGGCCGCACCGGCCACGCCCAGGATCAGCATCGCCGCCGCCAGCCAACGCCTCATGGCTTGGCCTCCTCGACCAGGCTCTGATACAGCGGCGCCAGTTGCTCGCGCCACACCGTGGCATCGACCACACCCACATGTTTGTAGCGGATGATGCCTTTGGCATCGACCAGGAAGGTTTCCGGCGCCCCGTACACGCCCAAGTCCAGCCCCAGGCTGCCCTGCTCGTCACGAATGTTCAGCTGGTACGGGTTGTGGAAGTCGGCCAGCCATTTCAACGCCGCGGCGTTGTCGTCCTTGTAGTTGACCCCATGAATGACCACGCCCTGCTCGGCGAGCTGGTTGAGGTAAGGGTGTTCGACCTTGCACGAAGGGCACCAGGTGGCCCAGACATTGACCAGTGCCGGGCGCCCCTGCAGGTCGGCGGGGGTAAGCGTACGATCGCCCTGGACCGAGGCCAGCGAGAAGGCCGGGAACGGCTTGCCGATCATCGCCGAGGGCAGTTCGTCGGGCTTGAGGAACAGGCCTTTGTAGAGGAAGACCGCCATCAGCAGGAACACCGCCAATGGCAACACCATGATCCAACGCTTCATGCAGTTGCTCCAGACATGCCCAGGACATCACGCACCCGGGCCTTGACCTTGACGCGGTAGCGTCGGTCGAACGCCGCCAGGAACCCGCCCAACGCGGTCAGCAGACCGCCCAGCCAGATCCAGCGGACATAAGGTTTGATATGCACCCGTACCGCCCAGGCACCGTTGTCCAAAGGCTCGCCGAGGGCGACATACAGATCGCGGGTGAAGCCGGCGTCGATACCGGCCTCGGTCATCATCGCCTGCTGCACCGTATACAGGCGCTTCTCAGGGTGCAACACGGTCACTTCGCGACCGTCGCGGCTGATGCGCACGGTGCCCTTGTCGGAGATGAAGTTCGGCCCCTCGAAGTGCTGGGCGCCCTCGAACAGGAAGTGATACCCCGCCAGTTCCACGGTTTCACCCGGTGCCATGCGCAGGTCACGCTCGGCGCTGTTATTGCTCGACAGCACCACGCCCAGGGCGCACACCGCCAGGCCCAGGTGCGCCAGGTGCATCCCCCAGTAGCTGCGCGACAAGCCACGCAGGCCCTTGGTCAGGCCCTTGTGACGGGTCTTGTCGAAGATGTCGCGCACGCCTGCCAGCACCACCCAGGCGGCCAGGGCGAACGCGCTCAGGGCCGGCCAGTCGAAGTCGTCGACCAGCAGGCCCGCGACCGGCGCCAGGACCGCGCTGCCCACCAGCACCGGAGTCAGCATGCCCAACAGCCATTTGCCCGGGGTGTCCTTCCAGCGCACCACCACACCGACCCCCAGTACCACCATCAGCAGCGCCATCAACGGCAGGAACAGCGCATCGAAGTAAGGCGGGCCGACCGACAGCTTGGCCCCGGTCAGGGCATCGAGTACCAGCGGGTAGAGGGTACCGAGCAGGATCATCGACGCCGCCACCACCAGCACCAGGTTGTTGGCCAGCAGCAATGTCTCGCGCGACCACAGGGCAAAGCCGACCTGGCTCTTGACCACCGGTGCGCGCAGGGCGAACAAGGTCAGCGAACCGCCGACCACGAACAGTAGGAAGATCAGGATGAATACGCCACGGGACGGATCGGACGCGAAGGCATGCACCGAGGTCAACACCCCGGAACGGACCAGGAAGGTACCCAGCAGGCTCAGGGAGAAGGCGGCGATGGCCAGCAGCACCGTCCAGCTCTTGAACACCCCACGCTTCTCGGTGACCGCCAGCGAGTGGATCAGCGCCGTGCCCACCAGCCACGGCATGAAGGAAGCGTTTTCCACCGGGTCCCAGAACCACCAGCCGCCCCAGCCCAGCTCGTAGTAGGCCCACCAGGACCCCAGGGTGATGCCGACACCGAGGAAGGCCCAGGCGACGATGGTCCAAGGCCGCGACCAGCGCGCCCAGGCCGCGTCCAGACGCCCGCCCAGCAGCGCGGCGATGGCGAAGGCGAAGGCCACCGAGAAGCCGACGTAGCCCATGTACAGCATCGGCGGGTGGACGATCAGGCCGAAGTCCTGCAGCAGCGGGTTCAGGTCGCGCCCGTCGGTCGGCACTTGGGGCAACAGGCGTTCGAACGGGTTGGAGGTGATGATCAGGAACGACAGGAAACCGACGCTGATCATGCCCATCACCGCCAGAACCCGGGCCAGCATCACCTGCGGCAGCTGACGCGAGAACACCGACACGGCGAAGGTCCAGCCCCCCAGGATCAACGCCCAGAGCAGCAGCGAACCCTCGTGCGCGCCCCACACCGCACTGAACTTGTAGTACCAGGGCAAGGCGCTGTTGGAGTTGCTGGCCACATAGGCCACCGAGAAGTTGTCGGTCATGAAGGCATGGGTGAGGCAGGCGAAGGCGAATGCCAGGAAGGCGAACTGCCCCCAGGCCGCCGGCCGTGCCAGGCTCATCCACAGGCTGTCGCCGCGCCAGGCGCCAAGCAAAGGCACGCTGGCCTGCACCACGGCGAAACAGATCGCCAGGATCATCGACAATTGCCCGAGCTCGGGGATCACCAGGGCCGCGTTCATGGCTTGGGCTCCGCGCCGGTGGCCGCCTGGCCGCTTTCCTTCAAGGCTTTGGTGACCTCAGGCGGCATGTACTTCTCGTCGTGCTTGGCCAGCACCTCGTCGGCCACCACCACGCCGTCGGCATTGAGCTTGCCCAGGGCCACGATACCCTGCCCTTCGCGGAACAGGTCAGGAAGAATGCCGCGGTAGGTGATCGGCACCGACTTGTTGAAGTCGGTGACCACGAAGCGCACGTCCAGCGAGTCGGACGAGCGCTGCACCGACCCCTTCTCGACCATGCCGCCTGCGCGAATGCGGGTATCGAGCGGCGCCTCGCCATTGGCGATCTGGGTCGGGGTATAGAACAGGTTGATGTTCTGCTGCAGGGCGCTCAGGGCGAAGCCGACGGCGATGGCCACGCCGACCAGCAGGCCGAGGATGAGGAACAGGCGTTTCTTGCGCTGCGGATTCACTGGTTGTTCTCCCGGCGCAGACGGCGCGCCTCTTCTTGCAGGTAGCGGCGGCGGGCCAGCAAAGGCGCTGCGACATTGAGCGCCAGCACCGCCAGGCAGATGCCATAGGCCGACCAGACGTACAGGCCATGATGCCCCATGGCAAGGAAATCACCGAAGGATGCGAAACTCATCTGGCGGCCCTCCGACCCAGGCTGTTCAATACTTCCTCCCGGACCCAGCTGGCGCGGGCTTCGCGCTTGAGCACCTCGAGACGCATGCGCACCAACAGCACCGCGCCGAAGAAGCAGTAGAAACCGAGCGCCGTCAACAGCAATGGCAACCACATCTCGGCCGGCATCGCCGGTTTTTCGGTCAGGGTAAAGGTGGCGCCTTGGTGCAGGGTGTTCCACCACTCCACCGAATACTTGATGATCGGGATGTTCACCACGCCGACGATGGCCAATACCGCGCAGGCCTTGGCCGCGCTGTCGCGGTTGCTGATCGCCTGGCCCAGGGCGATGATGCCGAAGTACAGGAACAGCAGGATGAGCATGGACGTAAGGCGTGCATCCCAGACCCACCAGCTACCCCAGGTCGGCTTGCCCCAGATCGCCCCGGTCACCAAGGCCACCGCGGTCATCCAGGCACCGATGGGGGCGGCGCATTGCAGGGCGACGTCGGCCAGTTTCATCTTCCACACCAGCCCCACTACCCCGGCCACCGCCAGCAGCACATAGCACGACTGCGCCAGCATGGCGGCCGGCACATGGATGTAGATGATCCGGAAGCTGTTGCCCTGCTGATAGTCCTGGGGCGCGAAGGCCAGCCCCCAGGTGATGCCGACCAGCAGCAGGAGGGTGGCGGAAACGGTCAGCCACGGCAGCATGCGGCCGCTGATCGCATAGAACCATTTGGGGGAGCCCAGCTTGTGGAACCACGTCCAGCTCATTTTCATCAGGGTACATCCAGGGTATCTGCCGGGCTTGGAAGCCCGGGACTCGTTATTCGCCGACGCTGATCTTCAGGCCGGCCGCGATCGCAAAAGGTGCCAGGGTCACCGCCAAGGCCGTCAGGCTGGCCAGCCACAGCAGATGGCCGGTGGCGGGCATATTCTGCAATGCCGCTTGCAAGGCGCCACTGCCCAGGATCAATACCGGGATATACAGCGGCAGTATCAGCAACGCCAGCAACAGGCCGCCGCGCTTGAGGCCGACGGTCAGCGCCGCGCCCACCGCGCCCAGCAGGCTCAGCACCGGCGTACCCAGCAGCAGCGAGCCCAACAGCACAGGCAGGCAATTGCCGGGCAGGCCCAGCATCAGCGCCAGCAGCGGTGCCAACAATACCAGCGCCAGCCCGGAAAAGATCCAATGCGCCAGCACCTTGGCCAGCACCAGCAGTGCCAACGGGTGCGGTGACAGCACCCACTGCTCCAGCGAGCCGTCCTCGAAGTCGCTGCGAAACAGGCCGTCCAGCGACAACAGCACGGCCAACAACGCTGCCACCCAGACCAAGCCTGGCGACAAGGTTTGCAACAATTGTGTCTCAGGGCCGACCGCCAGTGGAAACAAGGCGACGACGATCGCAAAGAACACCAGCGGGTTGGCCAGTTCCGCCGGACGGCGGCACAACAGGCGCGCCTCGCGGCGCAGCAACAGGATGAATACGCTCATGCCGCCCATTGCCCCAGGTTAAGTTCACGGTAGCCGGACGGCTTGCGCTCGAGGGTATGGTGGGTGGTCAACACCACCGTGCCGCCTTGCTCGCAGTGGGCCGCCAGGTGTGCCTCGAGTTGAGCCACGCCCTGCTTGTCGAGGGCCGTGAAGGGTTCGTCGAGGATCCACAGCGGTGGGCTTTCCAGGTACAACCGGGCCAAGGCCACGCGGCGCTGCTGGCCGGCCGACAAGGTATGGCACGGCACGTCTTCGAAACCACGCAATCCTACCGCCGCCAGCGCCTGCCAGATCGCCTCGGCGCTGGCCGGCTGGTGCAGGGCGCATAGCCAGGCAAGGTTTTCCTCGGCCGTGAGCAGGTCCTTGATTCCGGCGGCGTGGCCGATCCACAGCAGGATACTGGCCAGGGCATGGCGCTGCTCGGCCAGCGGCTGGCCCCCCAGCAGGATTTGCCCGGCCGTCGGCTGCATCAGGCCGGCCAACAGGCGCAGCAGGCTGGTCTTGCCGCTACCGTTGGGGCCGCTGATCTGCAGCATGTCACCGGGCCGCAACTGGAACTCCAGGTGCTCGAAGAGCAATCGCCAGTCGCGCTCGCAGGCCAGGCCTGTGGCTTGTAGGTGAAGGGTCACGGTTTCGCCTTATACAGGTTGGGCCCAGGTTCGCTACTTGCCAAAGGCGCTAGCGAACCTGGACCCTGTGTCTCAAGTCGCCCCATTCACTGCCGTTATAGTGGCAATGGCGGACGGGCGGGCATTATTACATGCAACGTCCCGCTGCCAAGAGGGCTGGTCCGACAGGTTGTATACAATCATGACTGAAATCAATAGTCTCGGCGCACAAACCGTGCTGGGCCTGCAGGCCGGCAAGGCTGCGATGACCGGCGAACTGCTGCGTCTGCTACAACCCCAGCCAGGCTTGATGGCACCCGGCGAGACCGCCCGGGCCGATGTGCTGTCGTTGCGCCAGGTCGGCCAGGATTTCCAGCTGTTGCTGCGCCTGACGCTGGCCAACGGCAACCAGACCCAACTGCAGGCCAGCGCCAGCCAGCCCTTGCCCCAGGGGAGCCAGGTCACCGTCACCCAGACCGAAGGCAACCGCCTGGCGATCCTCGTGCAACAGGCCAATGCCAGCAATATCGCAGCCCTCACCCGCCTCGATACGGCCAAGGTGCCAGTGGGCACCCTGCTGCAAGGCAAGGTGCTGACCAGCCAGGCCCTGCCGACGAACCCCGGTGACGCGACCAGCTTCCGCTCGCTGGTCAGCCTGCTCAACAGCCCCCAGGCCGGCGCCACCCTGACCGTCGACAGCCCAAGGCCATTGGCAGTCGGCAGCCTGCTCAGCGCCCTGGTACAAGGTGACCAGTCGCTGCGCTTCGTGCCCCTGGGCGGCCGCCAGGAGCAGCTGGCCGTCAGCCAATTGCTCGGCGCGCAACAGAGCCGCCAGGCGTCGCTGACGGGGCTGCTCGATGCCTTGCAGCAGGTCGCCCGCGACCCGAGTGGCAACGGCGAGCTGCGCACCAGCGCCGAACGCCTGCTGGCCAGCCTGCCGCAGGCGCGGCAACTGGGCGATGCCAAGGCTGTGGCCCAAGCGCTGCACAGCAGCGGCGCTTTCCTGGAGGCCAAGCTGCTGGGAGGGCTGACAGGGGGCGTGGCAACGGACCTGAAGGCGCAGTTGATCCGGCTAGTGGCCCAAGCCACGCCTTCCCTCCCTACCGGCATACCCTTCAACCCCGCCACGGCCAGCGCCCTGGCGCAGGCGTTTCCAGGCATGGCGCGAGGCGCCCTGGGCATGCTCGAACGCAACACGCCCAAGCCTCAGCCCGGCGCCTTCCCCCTGCCCTCGCGGCTGGTGAAGAGCCTGGAGGAAGAAGGCGACCTGCAGCAGTTGCTGCGCCTGGCTGCCGCCGCCATCGCGCGTCTGCAGAGCCATCAACTGTCCAGCCTGCAGCAAACCGGCATGAACGAGAACGGCAACCTGCAGACCACCTGGCAGACCGAGATACCGATCCGCCATGGCCAGGAGTTCGTGCCCTTGCAGGTCAAGCTGCAACGCGAAGAAACGCCGGAACAACAGGCCGACCCACAACGCGAACAACGCGACCCGCTGGCGTCGTTGTGGCGGATCGAACTGGCATTCGACCTGCCACCGCTCGGCCCCTTGCAGGTCCAGGCGCAGCTGAACCAAGGCCAGCTGTCGGGCCAGCTATGGGCGCAACTGCCCCAGACCGCACAATTGATCGAGCGTCAGTTGGGTGAGCTACGCGAACGGTTGGTGGCCCGCGGCCTGAACGTCGGCGACCTGCAGTGCCACCCCGGCACGCCGCCGCAAGGGGCACGCACACGCCTGGAACAACGTTGGGTGGATGAAAACGCATGAGTAGCAAGCAACCGCGCCAGGCCATCGCCCTGAGCTATGACGGCCAGCAGGCACCGACGCTCAGCGCCAAGGGCGACGACGAACTGGCCGAGGCCATCCTCGCCATCGCCCGCGAACACGAGGTGCCGATCTACGAGAACGCCGAGCTGGTACGGCTGCTGGCGCGCCTGGAGCTCGGGGAGCAGATTCCCGAGGCGCTGTACCTGACCATTGCCGAGATCATCGCCTTTGCCTGGCAATTACGCGGCAAGGTGCCTGCGGGCTTCGATGACGAGCTGGCTCCCGAGCGCGACATCACGCCCACGCAGCTGCGCCTGCCCTCATAGCGCGAAACTCATTGATCTGACAGAAACCTGTAGGAGATTACCCAGCCCTTCGGGCTGCGCTGTCGCGCAGAGAACAAGCGGCTAGCGCCGCCCCCTGTGGGAGCGGCGGTGCGGCGGTCCGACTTGTCCCGCGATCAAGGGCGAAGCCCTTGCCAGGCGACGGTGATATCCGGCCCGGCCCAATCGCGGGACAAGCCCGCTCCCACAAAGCCCGCAAAATCAAATAGTTATGCGTTGCTCGATGGATCGCTTCACTCGACGCGATGCAGCTTGCTCATCAGCTCCGCCTCGGCCTGGGTCAGGCCGCAGGTGCGGGTCAATTCCTCGACGCTGGCGCCCATGCCCACCAGCTTGGCCGCCTGGGTGAAGGTCACGCTGTTGGGGTCGCGCTGCTCCAGTTGCTGGAGCTTGTCGGGCAACGGCGCGACCACGGCGCGCAGCTCGTGGATCGCCTCGCCCATGCGCACGGTACCGTTCTGGTAGTCGTCCAGGCGCTTGGCCAGGTCCTTGATGCGCTGGTCACGCAGCGCATCGCCCTGGGCCTGCTGGGCGGCCAGTTCGCGTTGGCGCTTGCTGTAGTTGAGGAACAACCACAGGCTCAGCGCCCAGAGCAATGCCAGGAAAAGGACAGCAGCCTCGAAGATCAACTCAGATATTCTCCAGCTCGGACCACTCTTCCTCGGTCATCATTTTGTCCAACTCGACCAGGATCAGCAGTTCGCCATTCTTGTTGCACACGCCCTGGATGAACTTGGCCGACTCCTCGTTACCGACATTCGGCGCGGTTTCGATTTCCGATTGGCGCAGGTAGACCACCTCGGCCACGCTGTCGACCAGGATACCGACCACCTGCTTGTCCGCCTCGATGATGACGATGCGGGTGTTATCGGTGACTTCGGTGGGCATCAGGCCAAAACGCTGGCGGGTGTCGATCACCGTGACCACATTGCCGCGCAGGTTGATGATGCCCAGCACATAGCTCGGCGCACCCGGTACCGGCGCGATCTCGGTGTAGCGCAGGACTTCCTGCACCTGCATGACGTTGATGCCGTAGGACTCGTTGTCCAGACGGAACGTTACCCACTGCAGGATCGGATCTTCGGAACCTTGTGCAGACGACTTTTTCATTCCCCTACCCCTTGAAATCCGCGCTTGGCGGTGTGTTCGGTCATTGGTGTTTGGCGTGCATCTGCTTGACGGCGCCGCTGGCGATCAACTCGGCCAGTTCGGCAACATCGAGCAAGGCACACATGTGTTCGATCACCGTGCCGGCCAGCCAAGGTCGCTGCCCACGCTGGCTGCGCCACTTGATCTCGGCCGGGTCCAGGCGCAGGGAACGGCTGACCTGGTGCACGGCCAGCCCCCATTCGTAACCCTGGACGGAAATCACATATTGCAGGCCCTGGCGGAAGTCCTCGCGGTAGCGGTCGGGCATGACCCAGCGCGCGGTGTCCAGGACCTTGAGGTTGCCCGCCTGGCAGGTGAGGATGCCGAGGAACCAGTCTGGCTGACCAAACAACGGTGTCAGTTCCTGGCCAGCCAGGCTGTAGATCGAGCCAAGGCAGACCAGCGGCACGGCCAGGGTCAGGCCGGCGACATCGAACAGCAGGCATTCGAACGGCTCCGCCGCCCAGGCCGGACGGCCGTCGACGGTCTTGGGCGGCAGCACCGCGCCGGCCGATGGCAAATGCACATCGACCAGGGGGGCCACAGGCGTGATCAGCTCGGCCTGTTTTTGTGCCTCGCCTACGACTTCGGCCTTGGGCGCAACGTCGACAGCCGTCAGCACAGTGGGCAACACCTTGGCCTCAGGCTCAGCGAACGGCCGCATCGTAGCCAGAGGTTCGCGCTGAGCATCCTGCGCTTGCTCCTGGCGAACGGCCTCGGCAAATTCATCGCTGGGCGCCGCTTCGGCCGGCACAGCGGGCGGGTCGAGTTCCTGCGTGGCTTCCTGAAGCAACCCGTCGAGGTAGGACTGCAGGGCCAGTTGCGGCTTGGTGGTGGTCTGTCGTGCGGAATTCATCAGGCCACCTGCAGTGCCGATTGTTGGGTCAACAGGTGCTTGAGCAGCGCCCGGTAGGCGATCAAACCACGGCTCTTGCCGTCGAACTGCGAGGGCGTGACACCCGCCCGGCTGGCATCGCGCAGGCGCGTATCGACCGGGATGTAGCCCGGCCAGACCTGTTCGCCATAGTTATCGCGCAGCACCTTGAGGGTGCCCAGGGAGGCTTGGGTACGCCGGTCGAACAGGGTCGGCACGATCTGGTAGGGCAAGGCCTGGCGCCGTGAACGGTTGACCATGGCCAGGGTACCGACCATGCGCTCGAGCCCCTTGACCGCAAGAAACTCGGTCTGCACCGGGATCACCAACTGCTGGCTGGCCGCCAGGGCATTGACCATCAGCACCCCGAGCAACGGCGGGCTGTCGATCAGGGCGAAGTCGAAGTCCTGCCACAGCTGCGCCAGACTCTTGGCGATGACCAGGCCCAGGCCACTCTGTCCCGGCGACTGGCGCTCGAGCACCGCCAATGCGGTGCTCGAAGGCAGCAACGAGATACGCTCGTCGCTGGTCGGCAGCAGCAGTTGCCCGGGCAGCCCCTCGGGCACTGAGCCCTTGTGCAGGAACAGGTCGTAGCAGCTGTGTTCCAGGGCATCGGGGTTATGCCCAAAATAGCTGGTCATCGAGCCATGGGGGTCGAGGTCGACCACGACCACGCGCTTGCCCGCCTCGGCCAGCAAACCGGCCAAGGCGATGGTAGTGGT
This sequence comes from Pseudomonas sp. NY15372, assembly GCF_048068215.1. Lineage (NCBI taxonomy): Bacteria > Pseudomonadati > Pseudomonadota > Gammaproteobacteria > Pseudomonadales > Pseudomonadaceae > Pseudomonas > Pseudomonas sp. NY15372. The sequence continues at coordinate 57,617 of NZ_JBLUPY010000006.1, read as the reverse complement.
GGTCTTGCCGACTCCACCTTTTTGATTGGCTACTGCCCAGACTCTCATAAGACGACTCATGACTCGTTAATGATGCTGAACCTTGTGGAAGCCGGCTCCCACAGGGTATACGGTGCCAGAGAATTGACGAGTTATGGCCCTGCCACCGCTGCAGGCGTTGCCGGTGCACTTTGTGTGCCAGCACGGCGCAAGGCCGCATCTGGCGTGGCATTGGCGCTGCCGGAGCCGGTCAGGCTGCGACGCACCTCGAGGTTACGGGAAATCACCAGGACCACGCGGCGGTTGCGTGCACGCCCTTCGGCCGTGTCGTTGCTCGCCACCGGCTGGTATTCGCCATAGCCCACCGAAGCCATGCGCGCCGGATTGACGCCATTCATGGCCAGCAAGCGGACGATGCTCGCCGCGCGCGCCGACGACAGCTCCCAGTTGGTCGGGTACTGGGCCGTGCGAATCGGCAGGTTGTCGGTAAAGCCTTCCACGTGCACCGGGTTGGCGAACGGTTTGAGGATGTTGGCCACCTTTTCGATAAGGTTGAAGGCCATGTCGCTCGGCATGGCATCGCCACTGCCGAACAACAGCGACGAGTTGAGCTCGATTTCCACCCACAGTTCGTTGCCGCGCACGGTCATCTGGTCGGACTTGATCAGGTCGCCGAACGCCTCGCGCACGTCATCGGCGATGCTTTGCAATGGGTCCACACTGCTCTGCGCCAGGCCTGCATCGGTCTGCTCGCTGTCCTTGACCAACGGCTCGGCTGGCTTGATGGTCAATGGGCGTTCGTCGCCGATGGGGATCGGCTTCATGCTGCGCTCAGGGTCGTTGAACACGCCGATCAACGCCTGGGAAATGACCTTGTACTTGCCCTCGTTGATCGAGGAAATCGAGTACATGACCACGAAGAAAGCGAACAACAACGTGATGAAGTCGGCATACGACACCAGCCAGCGTTCGTGATTCTCGTGTTCCTCGGTAGGGCGACGACGGGCCATGGTCTACTCCATGAAGCCTTGCAGCTTCAGCTCGATCGAGCGTGGGTTCTCCCCTTCGGCGATCGACAGCAGGCCCTCAAGGAGCATCTCGCGATAGCGCGACTGGCGCAGGGCGATGGCCTTGAGCTTGTTGGCGACCGGCAGCAGGATCAGGTTGGCGCTGGCCACGCCATAGATAGTGGCGACGAACGCCACGGCGATGCCATTGCCCAATTGCGACGGGTCGGCCAGGTTGCCCATCACATGGATCAGGCCCATGACCGCACCGATGATGCCGATGGTCGGCGCGTAGCCGCCCATGCTCTCGAACACCTTGGCTGCCTGGATATCACGGCTTTCCTGGGTCAGGAAATCGACCTCGAGGATGCTGCGGATGGCCTCGGGCTCGGCGCCGTCGACCAGCAACTGCAAACCCTTGCGCGCATAGGGGTCGGGTTCGGCATCGGCCACCCCTTCCAGGCCCAGCAGGCCTTCCTTGCGTGCGGTCAGGCTCCAGTTGACGACCCGGTCGATGCCACCTGGCAGGTCCACCCGGGGCGGGAAGAAGATCCAGCGCAGGATCTGCAAGGCCCGCTTGAACGCCGGCAACGGCGATTGCAGGAGCGCTGCAGCCAAGGTACCACCCAGCACGATCAGGGCCGCCGGGCCGTTGATCAAGGCCCCGACATGGCCGCCCTCGAGGAAGTTACCGCCGACGATGGCGACAAAGGCGAGGATCAGGCCGATCAGGCTCAGCACGTCCATCAGATGCACGCCTCGACCAGGTGCTTGCCGATTTCGTCCAGGCTGTAAACGGCATCGGCCAGGTTGGCTTTGACGATGGCCATGGGCATGCCATAAATCACACAGCTGGCTTCATCCTGGGCCCACACGGTGCTGCCGCCCTGTTTGAGCAGGCGCGCACCTTCGCGGCCATCGGCGCCCATGCCGGTGAGCACCACCGACAGCACCTTGTCGCCATAGGACTTGGCCGCCGAGCCGAAGGTAATGTCTACGCACGGCTTGTAGTTCAGGCGTTCGTCACCCGGCAGAATCTTCACCGTGCCACGGCCGTCGACCATCATCTGCTTGCCACCTGGGGCCAGCAAGGCCAGGCCCGGGCGCAGCACATCGCCGTCCTCGGCCTCCTTGACGCTGATCTTGCACAGCTTGTCCAGGCGCTCGGCGAAGGCCTTGGTGAACGCCGCCGGCATGTGCTGGATGAGCACGATCGGCGCAGGGAAGCTGGCCGGCAGCTGGGTGAGCACCCGTTGCAGCGCCACCGGGCCGCCGGTGGAAGTACCGATGGCCACCAGCTTGTAGGGCTTGCGCTTGGGCGCGGGTGAGTGGCTGGTGCCAGCCGCGCTGCGCGTCACCGGGGCAGCCGGTACGGCACTGCGGGCCGGCGCAGCGCTACCCAGGCTGCTGGCCGGGGCTTGGCTGGCCGGTGCAGGCGCTGGCGTCGGGATGGCCGTGGCATAGCCGCCGAAACGGCGGTTGCTGCGGGAAATGGTGTGGACCTTCTCGCACAGCAACTGCCTGACCTTATCCGGGTTGCGCGAGATGTCCTCGAAGTTCTTCGGCAGGTAGTCCACCGCGCCGGCGTCCAGTGCGTCAAGGGTGACCCGGGCGCCTTCGTGGGTCAGCGAGGAGAACATCAATACCGGGGTCGGGCAGCGCTGCATGATGTGCCGCACTGCGGTGATGCCATCCATCATGGGCATTTCGTAGTCCATGGTGATGACATCCGGTCGCAGCGCCAGCGCCTGGTCGATCGCTTCCTTGCCGTTGGTCGCAGTGCCGACGACTTGGATCGTCGGGTCGGCCGAGAGAATTTCCGAGACGCGGCGGCGGAAGAAACCGGAATCATCCACCACCAGGACCTTGACTGCCATAAACACTCCATTAGGCGGCGCCACCGCCAGGGTGCGCCACCGAAATCAATAACGCCGCGCGGCGTAACGCTTGAGCATGCTCGGTACGTCGAGGATCAACGCGATGCGACCGTCGCCGGTGATGGTCGCGCCGGACATGCCCGGGGTGCCCTGCAGCATCTTGCCCAGCGGTTTGATCACCACTTCCTCCTGCCCCACCAACTGATCGACGACGAAGCCGATGCGCTGGGTGCCGACCGAGAGGATCACCACATGGCCCTCACGCTGCTCCTCGTGCACCTGGTCCTGAACCAGCCAGCGCTTGAGGTAGAACAGCGGCAGCGCCTTGTCGCGCACGATCACGACCTCCTGGCCGTCGACCACGTTGGTGCGCGACAGGTCCAGGTGGAAGATCTCGTTGACGTTGACCAGCGGGAAGGCGAACGCCTGGTTGCCCAGCATCACCATCAGGGTCGGCATGATCGCCAGCGTCAGCGGCACCTTGATGACGATCTTCGAGCCCTGGCCCTTGGCCGAGAAGATGTTGATCGAACCGTTGAGCTGGGCGATCTTGGTCTTGACCACGTCCATGCCCACGCCGCGACCGGACACGTCGGAGATCTCGGTCTTGGTGGAGAAGCCGGGGGCGAAGATCAGGTTGTAGCAGTCCGACTCGCTCAGGCGCTCGGCGGCGTCCTTGTCCATCAGGCCCTTTTCCACCGCCTTGGCACGCAGCACGTTCGGGTCCATGCCCTTGCCGTCGTCGGAAATCGACAACAGGATGTGGTCACCCTCCTGCTCGGCGGACAACACCACATGGCCGGTGCGCGCCTTGCCAGAGGCTTCGCGCTCGTCGGGCATCTCGATGCCATGGTCGACGGCGTTGCGCACCAAGTGCACCAGTGGGTCGGCCAAGGCTTCGACGAGGTTCTTGTCCAGGTCGGTCTCTTCGCCGACCAGCTCCAGGTTGATTTCCTTCTTGAGCTGGCGGGCCAGGTCGCGGACCAGACGCGGGAAGCGGCCGAAGACCTTCTTGATCGGCTGCATGCGGGTCTTCATGACTGCGGTCTGCAGATCGGCGGTGACCACGTCGAGGTTGGACACAGCCTTGGACATGGCCTCGTCGCCGCTGTTCAGGCCCAGGCGCACCAGGCGGTTACGCACCAGCACCAGCTCGCCGACCATGTTCATGATCTCGTCCAGGCGCGCGGTGTCGACCCGCACGGTGGTTTCCGCCTCGCTGACCACCGGCTTGTCGGCCGCCGGGGCCGCGGCACGGGTCGGGGCAGTGGGCTTGGCGGCGGCAGGTTTCGCGGCCGGGGCCGACTCAGGCTTGGCAGCCGGTTTGCTGTCGGCCTTGGTCGGTGCGGCGCTGGCCACAGCGGCAGGTGCGTCAGGCGCCTGGGTGGCCAGCGCATCGCTGGAGAATTTGCCCTTGCCGTGCAGTTGGTCCAACAGGGCTTCGAATTCATGATCGGTGATGTGCTCGCCGCCCGCCTCGGCGGGTGCTGCCGGGGCGCCAGACGCGCTCGCAGACGCCAGCGCATCGGCGGCGAAGGTGCCTTTGCCGTGCAGTTGATCGAGCAGCGCTTCGAATTCGTCGTCGGTGATTTCGTCGGATGCCGCAGGCGCCGAAGTACTGCTCGCCGGGGTGGCGGCCACGACTTCAGGGGAGAACTGGCCCTTGCCATGCAGTTGGTCGAGCAGCGATTCGAATTCGGCGTCGCTGATCTCGTCACCCTCGCCGCCCACGACCTCACCCTGCATCTGCTCGGCGGCCTCTGCCTGGGCCTTGACCGCGTCGAGGGAATCGAGCAACTGCTCGAATTCGCTGTCGGTGATGTCCGGCTCGGCCGCTGGCGCTTCGGCCACGGCCGCCACCGGCGCCTCGACGACGGGCGCGGCGCTGTCGGCACCGGCAGGCTCAGCCAGGCGCGACAAGGCCGCCAGCAGCTCTGGCGTGGCCGGGGTGATGTCGCTGCGCTCGCGCACCTGGCCGAACATGCTGTTGACCGTGTCCAGCGCTTCGAGGACCACGTCCATCAGTTCCGCATCGACCCGGCGCTCACCTTTGCGCAGGATGTCGAACACGTTCTCGGCGATATGACAGCACTCCACCAGCTCGTTGAGCTGAAGGAAACCGGCGCCCCCTTTTACAGTGTGAAAACCACGGAAGATCGCGTTGAGCAAGTCGGCATCTTCGGGTCGGCTTTCCAGCTCGACCAGCTGCTCGGACAATTGCTCGAGGATTTCGCCGGCCTCTACCAGGAAATCCTGGAGGATTTCTTCATCGGCGCCGAAGCTCATTGAACGTGCTCCTTAAAAACCCAGGCTGGACAGCAAATCGTCGACGTCGTCCTGACCGGACACGACATCTTCACGCTTATCGGCATGAATCTGCGGACCTTCACCCCGAGTCGGATGTTTTTCTTGATCTTTTTCAGCGCGCAGTTGCTGGTGGTCGTGTTCGATACCGGCAAAACGGTCCACCTGGCTGGCCATCAGCACCAGCTTGAGCAGGTTGCTTTCCACCTCGGTGACCAGCGCGGTCACGCGCTTGATCACCTGGCCGGTCAGGTCCTGATAGTCCTGCGCCAGGAGGATATCGTTGAGGTGGCCGGCGACCTTGCGATTACCCTCGGCACTGTGCGTCAGGAAACTGTCGACGCGCTTGACCAGCTCGCGAAACTCGGGCGCTGCGACTTCGCGGCGCATGAAGCGCTGCCAGTCGGCACTCAGGCTCTGGGCCTCGGCCACCAGGTCGTTGAGCACCGGGGTGCCGGCCTCGACCAGGTCCATCGTCCGGTTGGCCGCGCCCTCGGTCAGCTTGACCACATAGGACAGGCGTTCAGTGGCGTCGGTGATCTGCGAGACTTCCTCGGCCTGCGGCATGCGCGGGTCGATCTGGAAGCTGACGATTGCACTGTGCAGCTCGCGGGTGAGCTTGCCGACTTCCTGGTACAGGCCACGGTCGCGGGTCTGGTTCAGCTGGTGAATCAGCTGCACCGCCTCGCCGAACCGGCCGCGCTCGAGGCTCTCGACCAGTTCCTGGGCATGCTTCTTCAGGGTCGTCTCGAACTCCCCGAGCGATGTATTCATTTGCTCCATGGCGCCCCCTGACGTGACTCAGCCGTTGACGCGTTCGAAGATCTTCTCGATCTTTTCCTTGAGCACCTGGGCCGTGAAAGGCTTGACCACGTAGCCGTTGACCCCGGCCTGGGCGGCTTCGATGATCTGGTCACGCTTGGCTTCGGCGGTGACCATCAGCACTGGCATGCCCTTGAGACGGTCGTGGGCGCGGACCTTGCGCAGCAGGTCGATGCCGGACATGCCAGGCATGTTCCAGTCGGTCACGAGGAAGTCGTAATGGCCGTTTTCCAGCATCGGCAGCGCCGTGGTGCCGTCGTCGGCTTCTTCGGTGTTGGTGAAGCCCAGGTCACGCAACAGGTTCTTGATGATCCGCCGCATCGTCGAGAAGTCGTCAACGATGAGGATTTTCATGTCTTTGTTCAATTAGACCTCCAAGCAGTCTTTAACGCGCCCGGCCCCCCGAGCGCGCATTCAATCAATTCGGTACAACGTACAACGACTGCGGCGAACCCTGGCTCAACGCGCGCGCCATTCTCCCAGGCGGCTGCGCAGGCGCGCCGCGCACTGGCTATGCAGCTGGCTGACGCGCGACTCGCTGACCCCAAGCACCTCACCGATTTCCTTGAGGTTCAGCTCCTCGTCGTAGTACAGCGCCAGGACCAGGCGTTCGCGCTCCGGCAGGTTGGCGATCGCCTCGGCCAGGGCGGCCTGGAAGCGCTCGTCCTCCAGGTCCCGCGCCGGCTCCTGCTGGCCGCTGGCGCCATCCTCGTGCAGCCCTTCGTGTTCGCCGTCCTGCAATAGGTCGTCGAAGCTGAACAGGCGACTGCCCAGGGTGTCGTTCAAGATCCCGTAATAATCATCGAGACTCAATTGGAGTTCGGCAGCAACTTCATGATCTTTAGCGTCACGACCGGTTCTGGCTTCAACGGCACGGATCGCATCGCTGACCATGCGGGTATTGCGGTGCACCGAACGCGGCGCCCAATCCCCCTTGCGCACCTCGTCGAGCATGGCGCCACGGATGCGGATGCCGGCGTAGGTCTCGAAGCTGGCGCCCTTGCTGGCGTCGTACTTGTTGGCCACTTCCAGCAGGCCGATCATGCCCGCCTGGATCAGGTCCTCGACCTGCACGTTGGCCGGCAAGCGTGCCAGCAGGTGATAGGCGATGCGCTTGACCAGCGGGGCATAACGCTCGACCAGTTCATACTGGGCATCGCGCGCCGCCCTGCTGTACATCTTGTAACCACTTGCATTCATAGTACCGGCCCTGCACTGGTGGGTTGCACCAGGCGCTCGACGAAGAACTCAAGGTGCCCGCGCGGGTTGGCAGGCAGCGGCCAGCTGTCGACCTTCTGCGCGATGGCCTTGAAGGCCAATGCACACTTGGACCGAGGGAAGGCCTCATAGACCGCCCGCTGCTTCTGCACCGCCTTGCGCACGCATTCGTCGTAAGGCACGGCACCGACGTATTGTAGGGCGACGTCCAGGAACCGATCCGTGACCTTGGTCAACTTGGCAAACAGGTTGCGCCCTTCCTGCGGGCTCTGCGCCATGTTGGCCAGAACGCGGAAGCGATTCATGCCGTAGTCACGGTTGAGCAGCTTGATCAGGGCATAGGCATCGGTGATGGACGTAGGCTCGTCGCACACCACCAGCAGCACCTCCTGGGCGGCTCGGACGAAGCTGACCACCGAATCGCCGATCCCGGCGGCGGTGTCGATCACCAGCACGTCGAGGTTGTCGCCGATTTCGCTGAATGCCTGGATCAGGCCGGCATGCTGCGCCGGCGCCAGGTGCACCATGCTCTGGGTACCGGAGGCCGCCGGCACGATGCGTACGCCTGCCGGTCCCTGCAGCAGCACGTCGCGCAGTTCGCAACGCCCCTCGATGACATCGGCCAGGGTGCGCTTGGGCGAAAGGCCCAGCAATACGTCGACATTGGCCAGGCCCAGGTCGGCATCCAGCAGCATGACCCGCCGCCCCAGGTCAGCCAGGGCCAGGGACAGGTTAACTGAAACGTTGGTCTTGCCGACGCCGCCTTTGCCGCCGGTCACGGCGATCACCTGTACGGGATGCATGCTACCCATGTTTGTTCTTTACCTTGTCTCGGGGCCCAGGCCACACAAGGGGTCGAACAGCGCCCCTTTCGTGTAGGTACTTTGCGATGTCCATTCGTCAACCCGCACGTTTGCCAGGGTTGTGGTAGAGATCAGCGAACATGTCGGCCATTGCCTCCTCGCTGGGCTCGTCCTGCAACTGCACACTGACCGCGCGGCTGACCAACTGGTGCTTGCGCGGCAACTGCAGATCGTCAGGAATACGCGGCCCGTCGGTCAGATAGGCCACTGGCAATTCATGACTGATGGCAAGGCTCAGTACTTCACCGAGGCTGGCCGTTTCATCTAGCTTGGTCAGGATGCACCCGGCCAGGCCACAACGCTTGTAGCTGTGGTAGGCGGCGGTGAGCACCTGCTTCTGGCTGGTGGTCGCCAGCACCAGGTAGTTCCTGGCGGCGATGCCGCGCCCGGCGAGGGTCTCCAGCTGCATGCGCAGGGCCGGGTCGCTGGCCTGAAGACCCGCGGTATCGATCAGCACCACACGCTTGCGCAGCAGTGGCTCCAGAGCCTGGGCCAGGGACTGGCCGGGGTCGACATAGGTCACCGGCACATTGAGGATCCTGCCCAGGGTCTTGAGCTGCTCCTGGGCACCGATGCGGAAGCTGTCCATGCTCACCAGCGCCAGTTGCTGGGCGCCGTACTTGAGCACATAGCGCGCGGCGAGCTTGGCCAGGGTGGTGGTCTTGCCCATGCCGGCCGGGCCGACCATGGCGATCACCCCGCCCTCCTCGAGCGGCTCCACCTCGGGTACCTGGATCATCCGCGCCAGGTGCGCCAGGACCATGCGCCAGGCCTGGCGAGGCGCTTCGATCTCGCCGGTCAGTTCGAGCACTTCGCGGGCGATGGGGCCCGACAAACCGATGCGCTGCAGGCGGCGCCAAAGGTTGGCCTGCTGCGGCTTGTTGCCCTGCAGCTGGTTCCAGGCCAGGGATCCGAGCTGCACTTCGAGCAGTTCGCGCAGGCCCGAGAGCTCCGAGCGCATAGCATCGAACAGGCGCGGGTCGACCGGCGCGGGCGCAGGCGCGGCAGCCGGGACAGGCGCATCGACATGGGGCTCGACCAGCGGTTCGGAGGCGGTCAGCGAGAGGCCGGCAAACAATTGCCGGTTGCCCTCGTCGCCTTCGTGGCGGCTGCTCAGCTCGGCCTGTGCGGTGGCGATGCGCGACTGGGTTTTGCGCAGTTCGTCCTCGAGCTCGATGTTCGGCACACGCGGGGCCAGGGCGGACAGCTTGTAGTCCAGCGCGGCCGTCAACTCGACACCGCCGGCGATGCGCCGGTTGCCGATGATGGCGGCGTCGGCGCCCAGCTCATCGCGGACCAGCTTCATGGCCTGACGCATATCGGCGGCGAAAAAACGCTTAACTTGCATAACCCACTACCTCAGCCATTGGGGCCCACGGTGGCAACGATGGTGACTTGCTTGTTGTCAGGTATTTCCTGATACGCCAGAACATGCAAATTCGGTACAGCCAGGCGGCCGAATCGCGACAGCATGGCGCGGATCGGGCCGGCAACCAGGAGGATGGCCGGCAGGCCTTGCATTTCCTGGCGCTGAGCCGCCTCGATCAACGAGCGCTGCAGCTTCTCGGCCATGCTCGGCTCCAGGAGAACACCGTCTTCCTGGCCTTGCCCGGCCCTTTGCAGACTATTGAGCAAGATCTGTTCCAACCTTGGTTCCAAGGTAATCACAGGAAGCTCCGACTCAACGCCGACAATGCTTTGCACGATGGCGCGACACAATCCGACGCGCACTGCCGCGACCAGCGCGGCGGTATCTTGACTCTTGCCCGCATTGTTGGCGATCGCCTCGGCGATACTGCGGATGTCACGTACCGGAACCTGCTCGGACAGCAGCGCCTGCAGGACCTTGAGCAAGCCCGACAAGGAAATGACACCCGGCACCAGTTCTTCAGCAAGTTTAGGCGAACCCTTGGCCAGCACCTGCAACAATTGCTGGACCTCTTCATGGCCGATCAGTTCATGGCAGTGCTTCTGCAGGATCTGGTTGAGGTGGGTAGCCACCACGGTACTGGCATCGACCACTGTGTAGCCCAACGACTGCGCCTGGGCGCGCTGACCGACATCGATCCACACGGCCTCCAGGCCGAACGCCGGGTCGCGCGCGGCGATGCCGTTGAGCGTGCCGAACACCTGGCCGGGGTTGATGGCCAGCTCGCGGTCCGGATAGATCTCGGCTTCGGCGAGGATCACCCCCATCAGCGTCAGGCGGTAGGCACTGGGCTGCAAGTCGAGGTTGTCGCGGATGTGCACGGTAGGCATGAGGAAACCCAGGTCCTGGGACAGTTTCTTGCGCACGCCCTTGATCCGCGCCAGCAACTGCCCGCCCTGGTTGCGATCGACCAGCGGGATCAGGCGATAGCCTACTTCCAGGCCGATCATGTCGATGGGCGTCACGTCATCCCAGCCCAGCTCCTTGGTTTCCAACGCGCGCTGCGGTGAGGGCAGCAGGTCCTGCTGGCGCTGCGCTTCTTCCTGGGCCCTGAGCTTGGCCTGCTGCTGTTTGCGCCAGACCAGGTAGGCGCCACCGGCGGCCAACCCGCCAAGGCCGAGGAAGGCGACGTGGGGCATGCCCGGGACCAGGCCCATGACGATCATCAGTGCAGCCGAAACCGCCAGGGCTTTGGGCGAGTCGAACATCTGCCGATTGATCAGCTTGCCCATGTCCTCGGAACTGGAGGCACGGGTGACCATGATCGCGGCAGCGGTGGACAGCAGCAGTGATGGCAGCTGCGCCACCAAACCGTCACCGATGGTCAGCAGCGCATACACCTTGCCGGCCTCGCCTGCGGGCATGCCATGCTGCAGCATGCCGATGAGCATGCCGCCGATCAGGTTGATGAACAGGATCAACAGGCCGGCGATGGCGTCGCCACGCACGAACTTGCTGGCGCCGTCCATGGAGCCGTAGAACTCGGCTTCCTGGGCGACCTCGGCGCGGCGGGCCTTGGCCTGCCCCTGGTCGATCAGGCCGGCGTTGAGGTCGGCATCGATGGCCATCTGCTTGCCGGGCATGGCGTCGAGGGTAAAGCGCGCACTGACCTCGGAGATACGGCCGGCACCCTTGGTCACCACGACGAAGTTGATGATCATCAAAATGGCGAAGACCACGGCACCAACGACGTAGTTACCGCCGATCACCACCTCACCGAAGGCCTGGATCACCTTGCCCGCGGCCTGGTGACCTTCGTGGCCATGAAGCATGACCACGCGCGTGGAGGCGACGTTCAGCGCCAGGCGCAGCAGCGTGGCCACCAGCAGGATGGTGGGGAACGCGGCGAAGTCCAGCGGGCGCAAGGCGTAGACGCACACCAGCAGGACGACGATCGACAGGGCGATGTTGAAGGTGAAGAAGACGTCGAGCAGGAACGGAGGGATGGGCAACATCATCATTGCCATCATCACCAACAGCAACAGCGGCACGCCGATGTTGCCCCGACCGAGGCCGGCCAGGTTGTTTCGGGCGCTGTTGATGAGCTGGGTGCGATCCACCGGGAGTCCTCTATGAAGCAAAACTTTGACGCAATTGGACGGTTTGGCGGTGGCTTTGCAAGAAGCCTTCCAACTTTGGATTGAAGGCAGTTGAGATTCGTCTTGAAATAATCGGCGCCAATGAAATCCAGCGCCGCGCGGGCGGCGCTGGACGGCGCTGACGCCCTACCGCCCTATACCCTGCCGCCCCTCAGCTATCCCGCCGCAAATCAGGCGGAATCGGCAAATCAGGCTTGAGCGGTTCCGGCGCCTTGCCCTTGCCCGCCCGGTACTGGCGAATCTGGAACACATAGGCCAGCACCTGCGCCACTGCCAAGTACAGCCCCGCCGGAATCTCCTGCTCGAGCTCCGTGGAGTAGTAGATCGCCCGCGCCAAGGCCGGCGACTCGAGAATCTGCACCTTATGCTCGACGCCGATCTCGCGGATCTTCAGGGCAATGAAGTCGGTCCCCTTGGCCAGCAGCAACGGCGCCGCCCCGCCCTTCTCCGGGTCGTACTTGAGTGCCACGGCATAATGGGTGGGGTTGGTGATGATCACATCGGCATCCGGTACCGCGGCCATCATCCGGCGCTGCGACACCTCCCGCTGCAATTGGCGGATGCGCTGCTTGACCTCAGGCTTGCCCTCCGAGTCCTTGTACTCGTCGCGGACTTCCTGCTTGGTCATCTTCAGCTTCTTGTGCGTCTGCCACAGCTGGAACGGCACATCCACCGCAGCGATCAACAGCAAACCGGCCGCCATCCACAACGCACTCCAGCCCACCACCTGGGCACTGTGGATGATGGCCTGCTCCATTGGTTCGTTGGCGATTGCCAGCAGCGCCTGGCGGTCATTGGCCAGCACCAGCAGGGCCACCACGAGAATCACGAAGAACTTGGCCAGGGCCTTGAGTAACTCGGTCAACGAGTTCATCGAGAACATGCGCTTGATCCCCGACAACGGGTTCATGCGGCTGAACTTCGGCTGCAACAGGCTCCCGGAGAACAGGAACCCGCCCAGGGCAACCGGTGCGAGGAGAGCAATCACGAACAACAGGATCAAGACCGGCTGCACCGCCCAGATCGCCATCTTGCCAGAGGTGAGCAGGAACACGCCCATGGCGCTTTCATCCACCAGCACTTCGCGGGGCAGGCTGAAGTTCAGGCGCATCAGGTCCAGCAACGTCTCCCCGAGGTAGCCACCGAACGCCAACAAACCGCCAGCGCCCGCCAGGGTCACCGCCACGGTGTTGAGCTCCTTGGAACGGGCGATCTCACCTTTTTCGCGCGCATCGCGCTTGCGTTTGTCGGTGGGTTCTTCTGTCTTGTCCTGACCGCTTTCGCTCTCTGCCATGATCAGCGCGCCCGTGCCAGTTCACGCAGCCATTGCAGCGCTTCGCTGGCCAATGCCTGGTAATGGGAAAGTACATCGGCAAGGCCGACCCAGAAGATGCCCATGCCCAGCACCAGGGTCAGCGGGAAGCCGATGGAGAAGATGTTCAGTTGCGGTGCCGCCCGGGTCATCACGCCGAAGGCGATGTTGACCACCAAAAGCGCCGTGATCGCCGGCAGGATCAGCAACAGCCCGGCGCCGAACACCCAACCCAGGCGCCCGGCCATTTCCCAGAAATGATTGACCACCAGGGCGTTGCCCACCGGCAAGGTGGTGAAGCTTTCGGTCAGCACCTCGAACACCACCAGGTGGCCATTCATCACCAGGAACAGAATGCTCACCAGCATGGTCATGAACTGGCTGACTACCGCCACGTTGACCCCGTTGGCCGGGTCGACCATGGACGCGAAGGCCATGCCCATTTGCACCGCGATGATCTGCCCGGCCACGACGAAGGCCTGGAACAACAACTGCAACGCAAAGCCGAACAACGCACCGACGATGATCTGCTCCCCACACAGCAGCACGCCGCGCAGGCTTAACGGGTCGATCTCGGGCAACGGCGGCAACCCCGGAACGATCACCACCGTGATCGCCAGGGCCACGTACAGGCGAATGCGCATCGGCAGCATGCGCGTGCCGAAGATCGGCATGGTCATCAGCACGGCAGCCACCCTGAACAGCGGCAGGATGAAGGTGGCGACCCAGGTGCCGATCTGCGTGTCGGTCAGCTCCAGCATGAAGGCCTCAACCGATCAGTTGCGGAATGCTGGTGTACAGGCCGATGAAGTACTCCATGAACTTCTGCACCAGCCAAGGGCCGGCGACGATCAGCGTCACCAGCATCACCAGCAGGCGCGGCAGGAAGCTCAGGGTCTGCTCGTTGATCTGCGTGGCGGCCTGGAACATCGCCACCACCAGGCCGACCAACAGGCTCGGCACCACCAGCACCGCGACCATCAGGGTGGTCAGCCAGAGGGCGTCGCGAAACAGGTCTACGGCCACTTCAGGTGTCATGCAAGGCTCTCCTTGACGGCGTCACACGCCACCGAAACTGCCGGCCAGGGTGCCCATGATCAGCGCCCAGCCATCGACCAGGACGAACAGCATGATCTTGAACGGCAGCGAGATGATCAGCGGCGACAGCATCATCATACCCATGGCCATCAGCACGCTGGCGACCACCATGTCGATGATCAGGAACGGAATGAAGATCATGAAGCCGATCTGGAATGCGGTCTTGAGCTCCGAGGTGACGAAAGCTGGCACCAGGATGGTCAGCGGCGCCTGGTCGGGGCTGGCGATGTCGGTGCGCTTGGACAGGCGCATGAACAGGTCCAGGTCGCTTTGCCGGGTCTGCGCCAGCATGAAGTCCTTCAACGGCCCCTGGGCCTTGTCGATGGCCTGCTGGGCAGTGAGCTGTTCGTTCAGGTAGGGCTGCAGGGCATCCTGGTTCACCCGGTCGAACACCGGGGCCATGATGAACAGCGTCAGGAACAACGCCATCCCGGTGAGCACTTGGTTGGAGGGTGTCTGCTGCAGGCCCAGGGCCTGACGCAGGATGGAAAAGACGATGATGATCCGAGTGAAGCTGGTCATCAGGATGACGAACGCCGGGATGAAGCTCAGCGCCGTCATGATCAGCAGGATCTGCAGGCTGACCGAATACTCCTGCTGCCCGTCCGGGCCGCTGGACAGGGTGATGGCCGGCACCGACAACGGGTCGGCGGCCACCGCCAACGGCGCAGCCAGCAGCAGCGCAATCGGCAACAAAGTGCTCAACAGGATGCGCAGAGCGCCACTCATCACGTCTTGTCCTTCTGGTCCTTGCCCATCAGCTCGAGCAGCCGCTGGGCGAACTCCGGCGTGGCCGGGCGGGCACTGGCGGGCACCTCCACCGGTTCTGCCAGCACATGCAACGCCTCGATGCTGCCGGGGGTATGGCCGATGAGAATCTGTTCCTTGCCCACTTGCACCAGAAGCAGACGGTCACGCGGGCCGATGGCGCGGCTGCCGACGATATCGATCACTTGGGTGCCGCGCGGCGTCGCGCCTTGCATACGGCGCAATAGCCAGGCGAGGAAGAAGATCAGGCCGACCACCAGCAGCAGGCCGAAGACCATCTGCGCCAGTTGCCCACCGAGGCTGCCAGGGCTGGCCGGCGTCGGCGCGGCAGGCTGGGCTGCCGCGATCACCGCCTCGCTGGCCAGCAAGGTACCGAGGGCCGTCAGGCCCCGCATCGCGCCTTTCACTCAGCGCAGCTTCTTGATGCGTTCGCTAGGGCTGATCACGTCGGTCAGGCGGATGCCGAACTTTTCGTTGACCACCACCACTTCGCCGTGAGCGATCAGGGTGCCGTTGACCAGCACGTCCAGCGGCTCGCCCGCCAGACGGTCGAGCTCGATCACCGAACCCTGGTTGAGCTGCAGCAGGTTACGGATGCTGATCTCGGTGCTGCCCACTTCCATGGAGATATTCACCGGGATGTCCAGGATCACGTCCAGGTTCGGCCCTTCGAGGCTGACGTTGTCGCTGGGCCGCGGGGAGCTGGCGAATTCTTCCATGGGCAGGCGGCCAGCGCCTGGCTTGCCGTTGTCGGCCGCCAGCAGCGCATCGATGTCGGCCTGGCCGGCGTCGCCGGTCTCCTGCAGGGCAGCAGCCCACTCATCGGCCAGGGCCTGTTCCTCCGGGGAGGTGATCTCGTTTTCGTTAGCCATGATGTCCTCGACAGGCATTCAATTCGGAATTAGCGACCGGCACGCCGTCAGCGGCGTTCGATCGGGTCGATGATCTGCAGCGACAAGGTGCCCTTGTGCGAGCCCAGGCGCGCCTTGAACGACGGCACACCGTTGGCCCGCAGCACCAGGTGCTCGGGCAGCTCGACCGGGATCACGTCGCCGGGCTGCATGTGCAGGATGTCGCGCAACTTCAGTTGGCGACGGGCCACGGTGGCCGACAGCGGTACGCTGACGTCCAGCACGTCCTCGCGCAGAGCCTTGACCCAACGCTCGTCCTGGTCATCCAGGTCGGACTGGAAGCCCGCGTCGAGCATCTCGCGCACCGGCTCGATCATCGAGTACGGCATGGTCACGTGCAGGTCACCGCCTCCGCCGTCAAGCTCGATGTGGAAGGTCGACACCACCACCGCCTCGCTGGGGCCGACGATGTTGGCCATGGCCGGGTTGACCTCGGAGTTCATGTACTCGAAGTTGACCGGCATGATCGCCTGCCAGGCTTCCTTGAGGTCGACGAAGCACTGATCCAGGACCATGCGCACCACGCGCAGCTCGGTCGGGGTGAACTCGCGCCCCTCGATCTTGGCGTGACGCCCGTCGCCGCCGAAGAAGTTGTCCACCAGCTTGAACACCAGCTTGGCGTCGAGGATGAACAACGCAGTGCCGCGCAGGGGCTTGATCTTGACCAGGTTCAGGCTGGTCGGCACATACAGCGAATGCACGTATTCGCCGAACTTCATCACCTGCACGCCACCGACCGCCACGTCGGCGGAGCGACGCAGCAGGTTGAACATGCTGATGCGGGTGTAGCGGGCGAAGCGCTCGTTGATCATCTCCAGGGTCGGCATGCGTCCGCGGACGATCCGGTCCTGGCTGGTCAGGTCGTAGCTCTTGACGCCGCCGGGTTCGCTGGCGCTTTCGGTTTGTACCAGCCCATCGTCGACGCCATGCAAAAGGGCGTCGATTTCATCTTGGGACAGCAGGTCCTGCACGGCCATCTGGGGCTCCTACTGCAATACGAAATTGGTGAATAGCAACTGGTCGATGACCGGCTTGCCGACTTCCTTCTGTGCCACTTCCTGGACCACCGCGGTGGCCTTCTGGCGCAGCATCTCCTGGCCCACCGAGCTGGCGGCCAGGGTGTCGAAGCCTTGACCGGAGAACATCATCACCAGGTTGTTGCGAATGACCGGCATGTGCACCTTGAGGGCATCCAGGTCGGCCTGGTTGCGGCCCTGCAGGGTGATGCTCACCTGCATGTAGCGCTGGCGGCCGTTCTGGTTGAAGTTGACCACGAAGGCCGGGGCCAGGGGCTCATAGATCGCCGCTGGCTTGGCGTTGGCCTGGGCGGGATCGGCCTCGGGGGCCGACTCGCTCTTGTGCATGACGAACCAGGTGGCGCCCACGGAGAGGCCGACCGCCAGGAGCAGGGCCAGCACCAACAGCAGGATCAGCTTGAGTTTGCCTTTTGTGGCGGGGTCTTTGACTGCTTCGCTTTTCGCCATGCCAATAATCCGTCGTCCATCGGGGTTTCAAGGGAGGATGACGGGGGTTGAGCAAGTGTTATGCCAGATTTGATGCGGTGCCTATCCGGCGGATGGCAGGTCCGGCCCAATCGCTGGCAAGCCAGCTCCCACAGGGTGTGGTTGGCGCTGCACCAGTGGAGCCGGCTTGCCGGCGATTGCGCCGGATCGAGCCTGGAAGGAATGTCAGGCGTAGTAGTCCACCGCACTGTCGCCGATGACCACCTGCTGCTCGACAGGCCGCGACGTTTCGGCCACCTCACCCTCCTCCCCGCCACCGGCCATGGCCCGTCGCGCCGCGACCCCGGACAGGTTCGAACCGTCCTGCTGCCCCGACTGTTGCTGCTGCCCCCGAGACTGGTCGGCGACATTCACATCCGGCTGCGCCAGCCCTTGCTGGGCGAACAGTTCGCGCAGGCGATGCACCTGGCTGTCCAGGGCATCACGCACACCTGCATGGCCACTGATGAAGGTGACTTGGGTGGACTGGTCCGTCGCGACATTGACGCGGATGTCCAGGCGGCCGAGTTCGGCGGGCTCGAGCTGGATATCAGCGGACTTCAGGTTCTGGCTGGACAGGTACATAACCCGGTTCACCAGCCCTTCGGCCCAGGCGTTCTGGTTCATCGGCAGCGGCTGGTGCAGCGGGCTGGCCGGCACGGCATTGGCGGTTTTCGGCGTGGCGGCCTGGGTCAGGCTGGCCAGGCGGTCGGCAAAGTCATCGACGCGGGTGTCGCTGCCGGCACCCTTGATGTCCGTCAGGCCATCTTCGAGCAATTCGCCGAACGCCTTGTCACCCGGCTGTGACTGCCCGCGCTCGGCCTCCACCGGGTCGACCAGGTTCGCCAAGGTATTGACGGAGGCTTGGCCATCCTCGGCCTGGGCCGCATCGCCTGGGGTGGCAGCATGGGCGGATGTCGTACCCTTGGCCTGGGCCGTGTGTTCCAGGGCCAGGCGCAGGGTCGGCAGGTTGGCCAGTGGGTCTGCCTCGGGATCGAACGGCTGGGCATCCGCTTGCTCTTCGGGCAACGGCTGCGCCGGTAACTGCGCAGCCGCCTGCAGTACTGGCGCCACCGCTTCGGCCTGGGCCTGGATCAACTGCGCACCGGGCTGCGCGTCGGTGACCTGACCAGCCACCAGGCTGGCATCGAGGGAACTGCTATCGGCCGTGTCTTGCGCCGAGCCGGCAGTTGGCAAGCTATTGCCGGCTTCGGCAACCGGTTGCGCTTCCTTGGGCTGTACATTGCCGCCAGCGGCATCGTCACGCTTGTCCTTCGGCTTGGCCTGGGCTGCCTTGTCATCATGCCCTTGGCGCGCCATGACCTGGTCGAAGCCTGCCCCCTGATTGCCCGCCAATTGCGGCTTGTCGGCCGCTGCAGCGCTGGCGCGCGTCGGTTTGGCCAGGGCATTGGCTTGCAACAGTGGGTTGGGTGCGACAGGCATTGAAAGGTCTCCGCGCCGGAAATCGTGGAATCGTCCAGGCAAAGACAGGCAAGACTCGCGCCAGGTTTGTTCAGCCGGCGGAAATACGTTGTCGCTCACCGCGATAGAAGCGCTGCACCTCCAGGTATTCCTGGTCGATACGGTTGATCAGGTCTTCGATCCCGTACAAGGGCCGCTGCCGCACCCGTTCCTCGAGCTCGCGGCACAGTTCAGCGAGCCCAACAGCGCCCATGTTGCTGCTGCTACCCTTGAAACTGTGCGCGGCCTGGCCCAGCTCCTCGGTGCTCCTGGCCCCATGCAGCTGGTTAAGGCGCCGCTCGGAATCCTCGAGGAAGGTCTCCAGCAGTTGCAGGTAACCATCCTCCATGACCTCTTGCAGATCCGCGAGGATCTTCTGATCGATGTGCATGTCAGTCACTTGTTCACTCCTTGATCAAGCTCGATTGTAGCGTGCGCAGGGCCCGCGCCGAACACTTACCAGCAGAATACCACTCGCGCGCAACGACCGCCTTCCAGCCATTCGGCGCCCTGGCAGAGGCTGCGCACCAGTTGTACGCCTCGCCCACTCAGCCCTTGCTCGGCAGGCTGGAGGGACATCACCCGCGCCACGTCGAAACCCGCGCCACTGTCGCGTACCTCTACCGTCAGACGCCCACCTTCAGGCAAGGGTTCAACTTCCAGGTCGATGCGTACGAAGCCATCCAGCGGTTGCCCCAGGCGCAGGTTACGCTGGCGGTAATACTCGGCGAAACCCTGGGCGTTGCGCTTGAGCCGTGAATCCAGGCCCAGCACGCCATGCTCCAAGGCATTGGCGTACAGTTCGCTGAGCACGGTATGCAACAGCCCGCCGCTTGGCCGCAAGCCATGGACTTCCTGCAGCAGCTGCACAAGGTATGGCACGGGATTGAAACGTTTCAAGCTCTCGGCCTGCAACTCGAAGTGCAGCGACCAATTCAGCGGGCTGCCATGGCCATTGTCGGCGTAGTCCGCCGGTATCGGCCCGTGCCGCTGCGGCTCGATCATGCCGATGTCGCACAGGCTGATATCGTCCCGCGGGCGCCCGCCGAAACGCTCCAGGGCCTGCATGATGTCATCGAGCAGGCGAGCCGAGTCACCCTTGCCCGCCATGACCTGCTGCAGGCGCGACACCCCGAACAGCTGGTCCTGGTCGTCACACGTATCGACCACGCCGTCAGACAGCAACAGCAATCGCTCGCCGACCGCCAGCGGCAACACCTCGGTACTGTCGTCGAACCGATCAGGCGCCAGGATCCCCAACGGCAGGTGACGGGACACCAGCGGCGCCAATACCTCACCGGTGGCCGACAGGTGGTAGGCGTCCGGCATGCCGCCATTCCACACCTCCACCCGGCCGCGCTCGAAACTCAGGTTGAGCATTACTGCGCAGCAAAACATGTCTACTGGCAAGATGCCCTTGAGCTTGGCGTTCATCTCGCGCAAGGTGTGTGCCACGCCATAGCCCTTGGCGCTCATGCCATAGAACACTTCGGCCAGCGGCATCGCACCGATCGCCGCAGGCAGGCCGTGGCCGGTGAAATCGCCGAGCAGCACCTGCATGTCACCGGAAGGGGTATAGGCGGCCAGCAGCAGGTCGCCGTTGAACAAGGCGTAGGGCGACTGCCGGTAACGGATGTTGGGCGCACGCAGGCAACCGGAATGGGCTACCTTGTCGAACACGGCCTTGGCCACGCGCTGTTCGTTGAGCAGGTGATGGTGATGCCGGGTGATCTGGTCACGTTGCTCCAGCACCGTGGCATGCAGGCGACGCAAGCGATCCATGGCGCGGATCTTGGCACCCAGGATCACTGCACTGTAGGGCTTGGCCATGAAATCGTCGCCACCGGCTTCCAGGCAGCGCACCAGCGCGTCTTCTTCGTTCAACGAGGTGAGGAAGATGATCGGCACGAAGGCCTCGCCGGCGAGTGCCTTGATCTGCCGCGCCGCTTCGAAGCCATCCATGACCGGCATCAGCGCATCGAGCAACACCAGGTGGGGACGCTGCTCGGCGAACATTGCCACGGCCTGGGCGCCATTCTGCGCGGTGAAGACTTCATGCCCCTGGCGCCGGACGATCTGCGCCAGCAAAAGCCGGTCCGCCGCGCCGTCCTCGGCAACCAACACGCTCAGCGCCCGTTCGGCCGGCATGATGGGCTCAGCTGATATCGAACAGTTTTTCGAAGTTGGAGATGGCGAGGATCTTGCGCACGTCAGGGCTGGTGTTGATCACGCTGATGCAGGCATCTTCGCCGCCTTCGTGGTCACGCAGCAACAACAGCATGCCCAGGGCGGAGCTATCGAGGTAGGTGGCTTCCCTGAGATCGACGACCACCGAATGCGGCCGCACGGGCTGGCGTTCGTAGGCATTGCGAAACTCCTGATGCCTGCCGAAATCGAAACGGCCCTTGACCTTGATCGTCAGTTTTTTCTCGTCCTGTGAAAAATCGGACTCCACAGCCATGCCAGCGATTCCTTCGATGAAGATGGCGAATACGATCCTAGAAGGTGTAGCAGCCGGGCCTGGTGTCCGCAAGTTGGGTTTGCGGGGGCCTTGCGGGCCCCATCGCGGGACAAGCCCGCTCCCACCAGGCCTGCGCTGTTTTCAGTGACACCGCCGTACCTGTGGGAGCTGGCTTGCCAGCGATAGGACCGGGGCAAGCAACTCAAGACAGTTGGCTCCCACAGGTGCTCAGCCGCCTTGGCGGGCTGCGAAATTCTGTGGGAGCGGGCTTGTCCCGCGATGGGGCCGAAACGCGTTACAGATGCCGCTCGCGCGGCAAGCGCTGGGACAACTCATCCAGCAACTTCTGCTCACGCTTGTCCTCGGCGCGTCGGGCCTCGTCGTGGTAGCGCTGCACCAGCTTGCGCAGGCCTTCCACCCGGGCATGGGCCTGTTGCCAGGTGTCGCGGGCATTGTTGAGGTTGTTCTGGTGCCAGGTCAGGCTCTGGCGCTGCTGGGTCATGGCGGTTTCCAGCTGGCCCAGGAAGCGCTGGTAGTTGACCAGCCAGTTGCCGTTCACTCCTTGCCCACCGCGGTCAATCCACTGCAGCTGGTAGTCCTCGCGAAAACGCTCGAGCTCGGCCAGCTTGGCCTGGGCCAACGCCACCTGCTGCTGGAAATGCCCCAGGCGCTGAGCGGCCTTGCGCTCGGCCTCCTCGGCCATGTTCACCACCGGTGCCAGACGCGCGGCTCGACTGGGCAGGCCCATGATCTATCAGCCTCCCACGGGCGCGGCGAAGATGCCGTGAAGCTGCTCGCGGCTCTGTGTCATGCCGACATCTTCCTGCAAGCCCTGGCGCAGGAAGCCCACCAACCGCGACTGCAAGGCGATGGCCTGGTCGGTTTCCGGGTCACCGCCGGCGACATAGGCCCCCACGCTGATCAGGTCGCGGCTCTGGGACAGGCGCGACCACAGCTGCTTGAACTTCTGCGCCTCGCGCAGGTGCTCGGCATCGACCACCTGGGGCATGACCCGGCTGATCGAAGCCTCGATATCGATGGCCGGGTAATGCCCTTCTTCGGCCAGCCGCCGGGACAGCACGAAGTGGCCATCAAGCACTCCACGCGCCGAGTCGGCGATGGGGTCCTGCTGGTCGTCGCCTTCGGACAATACGGTGTAGAACGCGGTGATCGAACCGCCCCCGGGCTCGCCGTTACCTGCCCGCTCCACCAGCTTGGGCAGCTTGGCGAACACCGACGGCGGGTAGCCGCGGGTGGCTGGCGGTTCGCCGATGGCCAGGGCGATTTCCCGCTGCGCCTGGGCGAAACGGGTCAGCGAGTCCATCAGCAACAACACGTTCTTGCCCTTGTCGCGAAAGTACTCGGCGATACGCGTGCAGTACATGGCTGCGCGCAGGCGCATCAAAGGCGCATCGTCGGCGGGCGAGGCTACCACCACCGAGCGCTTGAGCCCTTCTTCGCCAAGGATATGCTCGATGAACTCCTTCACCTCGCGGCCCCGTTCGCCAATCAGGCCGACCACGATGATCTCGGCTTCGGTGAAGCGGGTCATCATCCCCAGCAGGACGGATTTACCGACGCCGGTACCGGCGAACAGGCCCAGGCGCTGGCCTCGGCCGACGGTGAGCAGGCCGTTGATGCTGCGAATGCCCACGTCCAGCGGCTGGCTGATCGGGTCGCGGTTGAGCGGGTTGATGATCGGGCCGTCCATCGGCACCCAGTCCTCGGCCTTCATCCCGCCCTTGCCGTCCAGGGCGCGGCCAGCACCGTCGAGCACCCGCCCGAGCATGCTCATGCCCATGGGCAGGCGACCACCGTCATCCAACGGCACCACACGGGCGCCCGGGGCGATGCCGGCGACGCTGCCGACCGGCATGAGGAAAATCTTCGAACCGGCAAAGCCCATCACCTCGGCCTCGACCTGGACCGGGTGATGGCTGTCATCGTTGATCACCAGGCAACGCCCGCCCACGGCCGTGCGCAGGCCCTCGGCCTCCAGGGTCAGGCCGACCATGCGCAACAGGCGGCCTTCCACGATCGGCTGGTCCGGCAGCTTCACCGCCCCGGCATAGCTGCCGAGGCGCTTGGCGAAGCTGGTGCGTTCAAGACGCATCGCCGTGCTCCAGGTCGACCGAAAGGTCCGGCGCGGCCGGGTGCAGACCTTGCTCGTGCAACTGGTCGAACAATTGCGCCAAGGCTTTCTCGGTACGCGTTTCCATGGTCGCGTCGATGCGGCTGTGCAGCGTCTCGATGCGGCACCCCCCTGGCAGCAGGGCCTCGTCCTCGAGCAGTTTCCAGCGCTCCTCGTGACGCTCGCGCAGGGCCTTGACCTGCTCGAAGTCCTGAGGATTGAGGTGGATGCGGATGTTCTCGGCGCCCATCGGCAATAGCTTAAGCGCCTCGCGCAGCACGTGGGTGATCTGGCTCGAATCGATGCGCAGCTCACGGCCGATCACCTGCCGCACCATGTGCGCCACCAGGTGAACCAGGCTCTTTTCGATCTGCTCGTCCTGCTCGGCAATCGGCTCGAGCAGGTGGCCCATCAGCCGCTCCAGGCCTTCCAGCTTGGCCGCCAGGGCTGCTTCGGCCTCCTGGCGTACCTTCAACTGAGTGCTGTGAAAGCCCTCGCGCTCGCCAGTGGCGAAGCCTTCGTTGTAGGCCTCCTGGCGAATGGCCTCGAGTTCCTCGAGGGTCAGCGGCTGGACTTCCTCCAGCGGCACTTCCTCGATTTCTTCCTCGACGGCCTCAGGTTCAGGCTCGGGTTCCGGTTCAGGGTCCGGCTCCGGATCGAAGCTGGGCAACGCCCAGACATCGACGCCCTCGAGGTCACGGGCGCGGATCAGGTCGCTGGGGTGGGATTCTTTGGTGGGCATGTTCTTCAGATACTCATCAACGAGCAACGCAATCCTGTGTAGGAGCGGCCTCGCGCCGCTCCTACAGGGGGCTGGATCAGATCATTTCCTCGGCGCCCTTGCCGCCGAGCACGATTTCGCCCGCCTCGGCCATGCGTCGTGCAATGGTGAGGATCTCCTTCTGCGCCGTTTCCACGTCGCTGACCCGCACCGGGCCCTTGGCCTCCAGATCGTCGCGCAGCAGCTCCGAAGCACGCTTGGACATGTTGCGGAAGATCTTGTCCTTGACCTTCTCGTCGGCGCCCTTGAGCGAAACCACCAGCACGTCGGAGGACACCTCGCGCAGCAGCGCCTGGATGCCACGGTCGTCGACGTCGGCCAGGTTGTTGAAGACGAACATCAAGTCTTCGATCTGCTCGGACAGATCGCCATCGATCTCGCGGATCGAGTCCATCAGCTGACCTTCCACGGAGCTGTCCAGGAAGTTCATGATGTCGGCCGCCCGCTTGATGCCGCCCAGGGTGGTGCGCGCGGCGTTGGAGTTGCCGGAGAACTGCTTCTCGAGAATCTGGTTGAGCTCCTTGAGCGCCGCCGGCTGCACCGTGTTGAGCGAAGACACGCGCAGGATGATGTCCAGGCGCACCTTGTGGTCGAAATTGCTCAGCACCTCGCCGGCCTGGTCGGGGTCCAGGTAGGCGACCACGATCGCCTGGATCTGCGGGTGCTCGTAGCGGATGACGTCGGCCACGGCACGCGGCTCCATCCACTTGAGGCTGTCCAGGCCGCTGGTGTTGCCACCGAGCAGGATGCGGTCGATCAGGCCGTTGGCCTTGTCCTCGCCCAGGGCCTGGTTGAGCATCTTGCGGATGTAGCCGTCCGAACCCACGCCCAGGCTGGTCTGGTCGCCGACGATCTCGACGAACTCGCTCATCACCTGCTCGACCTGCTCACGGTGCACGTTGCCCATCTGCGCCATGGCTACACCGACCCGCTGCACTTCCTTTGGCCCCATGTGACGCAGCACCTGGGCGGCGTCGGTCTCGCCCAGGGACAGCAGAAGGATCGCCGCCTTGTCGACGCGGCTCAGCTTGGCGGTAACGGCTCGGTTGTCACTCATCGGCGTTGATCCACTCTTTCACGACCTGGGCCACGCGGCCCGGGTCTTCGGCCACCAGGCCCTTGATTGCGTTGAGCTGTGCTTCGTAGCCCTCGCTGGGGCTAGGCAACAGAATGCTTTGCGGGCCACCGAGGGTGACGCGGTCGTTGGCCAGTTCGCCATCCAGACCGATCATCCCGCCCAGCTCCATGTCGCTGTCGGTGGCGGCGGCCTGCTTGCCACCGCCGGTGATGTTGTTGAGCACCGGGCGCAGCACGCCGAATACCAGCACCAGGATGAACACCACGCCCAGCACCTGCTTGACGATGTCCCAGAACCACGGCTGCGAGTAGAACGGAATGTCGGCCAGCTCCACGCCACGGTCGGCGGAGAACGGCACGTTGACCACGGTCACGCTGTCGCCGCGGCTGGCATCGAAGCCGACCGCGTCCTGCACCAGGCGAGTGAAGCGCGCCAGATCTTCGGCGCCCCAGGGCGCACGGGTGGTCTCGCCGGTAGCGGCATCGACCTTGACCTGGTCGTCCACCACCACCGCCACCGACAAGCGGGTCAGGCGCCCTTGTTGCTGGCGGGTATGGCTGATGGAACGGTCCAGCTCGAAGTTCTTGGTGGTCTGTTGACGTTTGTCGGCCGGGTACGGCGCGAGCATCGGCTGGCCGGTGGCGGGGTCCATGATCTGCTGGCCATTGGCATCGACCAGCGGTTGCCCAGGCTGGATCGCGCCCGCAGGCGGTGCGGCGGCCGTGGCGTTTTCAGGGGCCGCGGCACCGGCTGGCGGCTGGTTGCTCAGGGCACCCGGCACACCTTGCGGCGGCTGGCTGCTGGTGCGCTGCTCGTTCACCGACTGCTCGCTGCGCAGGGCCGGCTGGTCGGGGTTGAACTGCTCGGAGGTGGACTCCACCGCGCTGAAGTCGACATCGGCGGACACCTCGGCCTTGTAGCGGTCGTTGCCCAACACCGGCTGCAGGATGTTGTGCACACGCTGGGTCAGCATGCCTTCCATGCGGCGGCTGTAGTCGAACTGCTTGCCGGCCATGGTCAGGGCAGTGTCCTGCAACTGTTCGGACAACAGATTGCCCTTTTGGTCGACCACGGTAACTTGGGACTTGTCCAGCTCCGGCACACTGGTGGCGACCAGGTTGACGATGGCCATTACCTGCCCGGCTTCCAGGGCACGGCCTGGGTACAGCTCGACCAGTACCGATGCGCTGGGCTTGCGCTCGTCACGCACGAATACCGAGCTCTTGGGGATTGCCAGGTGCACGCGAGCGGCCTTGACGTTGTTCAGGCTCGAGACGGTACGCGCCAGTTCGCCTTCCAGGCCACGGCGGTAGCGGGTGGCCTCCATGAACTGGCTGGTGCCCAGGCCTTGCTCCTTGTCGAGGATCTCGAAGCCGATGTTGCCATCGCTGGGCGCAACGCCTGCGGCCGCGAGCTTCATGCGCGCGCGGGACAGGTCGTCGGCCTTGACCAGCAAGGCACCGGAGTTGGGCTCCACGCGGTAACCGATATCGGCCGAGGCCAGCGTATCCATGACCTGCTTGGCGTCCAGGCCCGCCAGGCTGCCGTACAGCGGCCGGTAGTCCGGCTGCTGCGACCAGAGCACCACGGCGAAGCCGATCGCCACGCTGGCGGCCAGCCCGACCAACAGGCCGACCTGACGCAGCATGGGCATCTGCGAGATGTTTTCCAGGAACGCCATGCCGAACAGCGGCGGCTTGGCCGCTGGCGGACCGCTCTTGGCGGGGGCGTTATCGACGACTGCTTCGGCCATGACTCACCCTGCCCTCAAACCGGCATCTGCATGATGTCCTGGTACGCCTGGACCAGTTTGTTACGCACCTGGGTCAGGGCCTGGAACGATACGGAGGCTTTCTGCGAAGCAATCATCACGTCGGTCAGGTCGACACCGCTCTTGCCGATCTCGAAGGCGTTGGCCAGCTGCGAGGATGCCTGCTGGGTCTCGTGCACCTTGCCGATGGCCTGGCCGAGCATGTCGGCGAAGCTGCTCTGGCCCGGGGCCAGCTCCGGCGCGGCAGCGATCTTGGGCTGGGACATGGCTTCGGCCTGCATGGCACGCATGTCCAGCATCAGACGATTGAATTCAACACCTTGGGTCATGGATTTCTCTCTCCGGCGGCCGCATTTTTTTGACGCTCATGCAGCGAATGGGCTGGAACTAGCAACAAGAGTGCCAGCCCTGCAAAACTTCCAGCGGCAAGCTGCAAGTAACCTCCTCGACTCCGAGGGCAGCACTGCACCCGTGGGAGCCGGCTTGCCGGCGATTGGGCTGCGTAGCAGCCCCAATGTGCTTGCTTGCGGCTTATGGCTCAGCCGTACAGGCTGGCCTCGACGTCGAACCCGGCATCACGCATCTGCGCCAGCTTGTAGCGCAGGGTACGCGGGCTGATTCCCAGCCGTTCGGCGGCCTCCTTGCGCCGGCCCCGCTCGGCACGCAGGGTGTCGATGATCATCTGGAATTCGTGGCGACGCATGTCATCGCCCAGCCCGCCCGGCTCGGCAGGCGCTTCGTTCACGGCGTGCGTCGGAATAGGCAGGGGCGCCGACAGGGGGATGACACCCGCCAGACAGAAATCCGCCGCCTCGATCACCCCGCCCTGCTGCAGGATCAAGGCCCGCTGCAGGGCATTGTCCAGCTCGCGCACATTGCCCGGCCAGGCATGCCCTTGCAGGCAGGCCCGCGCCTCGACCGACAAGCGCACCGGGGCATGTTTCATCTTCGCCACGTGACGTGCCAGCAGGCGCTCGGCCAACGGCAGGATATCGGCGCTGCGCTCGCGCAACGGGCGCCAGGCCAGCGGGAAGACCGACAGGCGATAGTAGAGGTCTTCACGGAAGCGCCCGGCGGCCACCTCGCCTTCGAGGTCGCGGTTGGTAGTGGCCAGCACGCGGATGTCCAGGGTAATCGGCTTGCGCCCCCCCACCCGCTCGACCTCCCGCTCCTGCAGCACACGCAGGAGCTTGGCCTGCAGGCCCAGGGGCATTTCGGAAATCTCGTCGAGCAGCAAGGTGCCGCCGTCGGCCTGTTCGAACTTGCCCGCCTGGGCGGCGATGGCACCGGTGAAAGCTCCCTTCTCGTGGCCGAACAGGGTCGCCTCGAGCATGTTGTCGGGGATCGCCGCGCAGTTGATCGCCACGAAGGGCTGCGCCGCACGGGGCGATTGCTGGTGGATGTAGCGTGCCAGAACTTCCTTGCCGGTGCCGGACTCGCCAGAGATCAGCACGGTGGAATCGCTGCGCGCCACCCGCGCCGCCAGCTCCAGCAACTGCCGGCTGGCCGGTTCGCAGGCCACCGGCCCCTCTTCGTCCGTACCGCCCACGCGGCCGGCAGCGTGACGCTCCACCAGGCTGATCAGCGCCTTGGGCTCGAACGGTTTGACCAGGTAGTCGACGGCTCCTTGACGCATCGCCTCGACTGCCCGTTCCACGGCCGCATGGGCCGTCATCAGCAGCACCGGCAGCTGCGGATGCAGGCTGCGTAGCTGCGCCAACAACTGGTGCCCATCCATGCCCGGCATGTTCACATCACTGACCACCAGGCTGAATGCCTCGCCGGCTACCGCTTCGAGCGCTTCTTCGCCACTGCCCACGGCGCGGTAGGCGAAACCGCCGATTTCCAGGGTATCGCCAAGCGCCTGGCGCAGGACACGGTCGTCCTCCACCAGCAGGACCTTCACGGCCATCACACGACCTCCCCTGGCCGACCGTCGATCAACGGCAAGACCACCTGCACGCACGTGCCGCGCCCGACCTTCGAACGAATACCCAGGTTGCCCTGGTGCGCACGCACCACGGCCTTGACCACCGCCAGGCCCAGGCCGGTGCCGGTAGTCTTGGTGGTGAGGAAAGGCTCGCCCAGGCGTGCCAGCAGGTCGGCATCGATGCCGCTGCCGGCATCACTGACGCACAGGTGCAAGGCCTGCCCGCGGCGATACAGGTGGACCTTGAGGCGCGCCGGACCCTGGCTGGCCTGCAAGGCGTTCTCGATCAGGTTGAGCAGGGCACCGACCAGGGTGTCGCGGTTGCACAGCAGCTCACCCAGATGGCTGTCGCACTGCCAGCGCACCGCATGCCCCTGGACATGGGCCTGAGCTGCCTGTTGCAGGGCCTGGAACAAGGCCTTGGGGCTGATGCGATCACCCAGCGGCAGCTCGCCACGGGCGAACACCAGCATGTCGCGGACCTGGTGCTCAAGCTCATGCAGGCGCTCTTTGAGGTTACCGGCAAAGCGTTGCCGGGTTTCCTGCGGCAGCTCCTTCTCGCCATCGGCCAGGTGGCTGGCATAGAGCATCGCCGCCGACAAGGGCGTGCGAATCTGATGGGCCAGGGAGGCGACCATGCGCCCCAGGGACGACAAGCGCTCGTGGCGCGCCAGCTGGTCTTGCAGGCGACGGGTTTCAGTCAGATCGTTGAGCAACACCAACTGCCCGGGCTCGGCATCCAAAGAACGGGTGGCGATGGACAGGCGTCGGCCATCGCGCAGGGAGACTTCGTGACCGTCATCCTTGCGCGGCGCGAAACTGCGCGCGATCACCTGCCGCCACAGCTCACCCACCAGCGGTTCGCCGAGCAGCTCGCAGGCGGCCGGGTTGGCCTCGCGCACGTAGCCCTGGGCATCGATCACGATCACCCCGCCGGGCAGCAGGTCGAGCAGGTTCTGCAAGCGATTGGCCAGGCGCTCCTTCTCGTCCAGCTCGGCCATGCGCTGGGCGCTGACCACCGCCAACTCGCCCTTGAGCTCGCTGACGCGCGCTTCGAGCAAGCTGTAGGACTCGCTGAGCTGGCTGGACACCTGGCTGAACAAGGCAAACGCCTGCTCCAGGCCCTGGCGGCTGGCCTGCTCGACCGGGCTGCGCCCGTGCGGGTCGGGAATTCGGGAGATGTGGGCGGCCTGGGGCATCGTGCTCTCTCGCGTGGCTGACCGTCATAAAACCGGTATGTTGCCAGCGATGTAGCAATAGGCGTGCCGGGTATGCGTCCCCGGGACACCCTGCTCTGACCCTATCGCCGGCAAGCCGGCTCCCACAAGGTTCAGCGTGTTCGGCCCCTGTGGGAGCCGGCAAGCCGGCCCCACAAGGTTCAGCGTGTTCGGCCCCTGTGGGAGCCGGCAAGCCGGCCCCACAAGGTTAGGCGTGTTCGGCCTCTGTGGGAGCCGGCTTGTCGGCGATGGGCTGCAAAGCAGCCCCGATTGTGCAAAAGCAACAGGCGTCAACCTTCCGCCTGGCCGTCCCCTTCTCGGCGGCTCATGCCGTACTTGCGCATCTTCTCCACCAGCGTGGTGCGGCGGATACGCAGGCGCTCGGCGGCCCGCGCGACGATGCCGTTGGCGTCGTCCAATGCCTGCTGGATCAACCCCTGTTCGAGATTGCCCAGGTAATCCTTGAGGTCCAGCCCTTCAGGCGGCAGCATCGCATGACTGGAGAAGCCCGGTGCATGGCCGTTGATCGCCGCCCGCTCTTCGAGGTCGCTGCGCAGGCTGTCGACCAGCTGCTCGTCCTCGTCATCGACGTAGCGGAATTTCTTCGGCAACTCGGAAACCCCGATCACCCCATACGGGTGCATGATCGCCATCCGCTCGACCAGGTTGGCCAGCTCGCGCACGTTACCCGGCCAGCCATGGCGGCACAGGGACATGATCGACGCCGAGTTGAAGCGGATGGAACCGCGCTTCTCGTGCTCCATGCGCGAGATCAGCTCGTTCATCAGCAGCGGAATATCCTCGACCCGCTCCCGCAGCGGCGCCATCTCGATGGGGAAGACATTCAGGCGATAGTACAGGTCTTCGCGGAAAGTACCCTCCTCGATCATGGTTTCGAGGTTCTTGTGGGTCGCCGCGATGATGCGCACATCGATGCTCTGGGTCTTGTTGCTGCCCACCCGCTCGAAGGTGCGCTCCTGCAACACGCGCAGTAGCTTGACCTGCATCGGCAGCGGCATGTCGCCGATCTCGTCGAGGAACAAGGTACCGCCGTTGGCCAGCTCGAAGCGCCCCGCACGACTGGTGATCGCCCCAGTGAAGGCCCCCTTCTCGTGGCCGAACAGCTCGCTCTCGAGCAACTCGGCTGGGATCGCCCCGCAGTTGACCGGCACGAACGGCGCTTCACGACGCTTGGAGTGGTAGTGCAGATTGCGCGCCACCACTTCCTTGCCGGTACCGGACTCGCCGAGGATCAGCACGCTGGCATCGGTGTCCGCCACCTGCTGCATCATCTGCCGCACATGCTGGATGGCCCGGCTGGTCCCCACCAGGCTGCGGAACAGGTTCGGTTCGCGCTGGCGGCCGCGCTCGCGGGCCTGGTCGTACATTTCGCGGTAGACCTGGGCACGGTGCAGCGAATCGAGCAACTGGCTGTAGCTCGGCGGCATCTCGAGGTTGAACAGAACGCGACGGCGCAGGTCTTCCGGGAACTCCGCAGAAGAAATTTCACCTAAAAGCAGAACCGGAAGGAACTCATCCCAGGTTGCCACTGTCTTAAGGAGCCCCAGCACACCGCCAGGAGCATTCACGGTCCCGATCAGCACGCACAGCACGTCACGACTCGAAGACAAAGACTCTACCACCTGCTGCCAATCTTGGCTGGAGCAGGAGAGGTTTTCTTCGCCTAGAAAATTCAGGACCACCGCCAGATCGCGGCGGCGTTCGCTGTCGTCATCGATCAGGAGGATCTTGGTTTCACGCCACATGCGTTAGCAACTTCCCTAGTCATTTCGACGCCCAAGGGCGTGTTCGACATCATTCCGACTGAAATGATTCAGTGCTCGGACGTCTGAATTTGCGAAAACAGTCACTAGTTAAGTCAAAAAACCGCGCACAGTCAAATTAATGGCGCGCGATTCTCTGTACCTGTCCAGCGTCAACTGAACAGATGGTATACCTTTGCGGCGCTCTTCGCTTGGGTGATCGCAGTCATCTCGTCGACTATCGATTGACGTTCACCACTTGCAATTTCAATTAGTTGGCGATAGACGTCGAGCAAAGCTTCGAGCTCCTCCTGCACCGCCCCCCCTTCCCCAACCTCATCCTGCAGCAGTTCATTCACCGCGTCCCGACAAGCCAGGTCCAGCTCGCCGATCACCGCCCAGTCTCGGGCCAGCAGGGCTTCGCCCAGGGCTTGGCGGGTCGCTTCGATTCGCTGCAGTGCGCTCATATCGGTGTCCTCTCGCCTTATTGCTCGGCGCTGGCGATGGCGTCCCAGCCGCTCTTGACGGTGATCATCAACTGCGCGACTTCGTCGATGATTGACAGGTCGCTGTGCAGGTTGGCTTGGGTCAAGCGGGTCGACATGTATTCGTAGAGCGCGTCGATACGCTCCACATCGGCCGGATCTTGTGCCTTTTCCTTGTCCAGGCCTTCACGCAGACCGCCAATGATATCGATCGCCTTGCCCAGCAAGAGCCCCTTCTGCGCCACATCGCCCCGGCTGATCGCGCCCTTGGCCTGCGCCATGCGATCGAGCGCACCCTCCATCAGCATCTGCACCAGGCGGTGCGGCGTGGCCTCGGAAACCTGGGCGTGGGAATTGACCTTCTGGTACTGACGAAGGGCTCTCATCGGGTGCATGGTGGTTCCTCATCGAACGGGGCAGCGAACAGGCCGGATACCCAATGGATCGGCCGTTCGCGGGTTTTCTTTAGCGGTCTTTGTTAGGGTTGTTCAAGGCATTGAGCGTGGTCATCACGCTGTCGCTGGTGCCTTTGAGCTGGGCGACCAAGGTGTCCATGGCGTTGTACTTCTTGCTCAGGGTCTGGGTCAGGGTCTCGATGCGACGATCCAGGGAGGCCTGGGACTCTTCGAGTTCCTTGAGCTGCTTGGTCAGGCTGTCCTGGCGTGTGGCGAGGATGCCACCAGCCTTCGTGTAGTCGTCGGTGGCGGCGGTCATGCGGCTGAGCAAGCCTTCCTTGCCGGTGAACAGGCCGCTGATGTCGGCGCCGTAGGTCTTGACCGCGGCATCCCACTTCTTCTCGTCGAGCTCCAGCAAGCCGGTCTTCTGCACGGTATTGATGCCCAGCTGCGACAGCGTACGCAGGCCACCGGACCCCATGCTGCGGGACACTTCGCTGCGGATCGAATTGACCAGCGAGCGCATGGTCGAATCGCCGGTCAAGGTAGCACCCTTGGCACTTTCGTCGTTAGCGCCGGTAGTGACCTTGGTTTGCGTATTGATGGCAGTCATCAAGGCGTTGTAGGCGGTCACGAACGACTGCACCGACGCCTTGAGGGTATCGTTGTTGGTCGACACCGAAAGGCTGGATTTACCGGCGGCGACCAGTTCGATGTTCACACCACTGACGGCGCCGGTGATCGTGTTGGACTTCGACTCCAAAGCCAAGCCATCGAGGGTGTACTTGGCATTCTGCGGCTTGGCGATCACCTGGGTCTCAGTCGCCAGCTCCGAATCCCCGCCCAGGGTCAGGTCGGTCCCCTCCCCCATCTTGGTGGACGAGAACACCAGGCGCGAACCGCTGGCATCGGTGACGATGTTGGCGGTGATGCCCTTCGATTGCAATTGCCCGTTGATGGTGTCGCGCGCCTGCTGCAGGGTCGCACCGGCCGCGATGCTGACGCTGTAGGTGGCATCGCCCTGGCCAATGGTGAGGGTTTGCGCCTCGCCCGAGCTGTTCACCGAGGTGGAAGTGCCGCTGTAGACCTTGCTGGCGATCTTCGAAGCGGTTGCCAGCTGGGTGACCTCAAGGGCGTAGTTGCCGGCAGAAGCGCCGTCGGCCAAGGTGATCTTGGCCACCTTGTCATCCGAGGACGTCGCGGCAAGGCCGTTGAAGCTCGCCTGGGTATTGAGCTTGGCAATGGCCGCGCGGAAGGTCTCCAGCGCACTTTTAATGGTGCCGATAGCCGACAACGTGGTGGTGGCGGTGGTGGTCTGGGTATTGATCTGCTGCTGCTTGGGCGCCTTCTCGGCATCGGCCAGGGCCTTGACGATGGCCTGGGTGTCGATCCCGGAACCAATACCACTGACGGTTGTGCTCGCCATCTTCACTCTCCTTTTTCGGTGACCGTCGTGTTTCCGACGAAAACGCGTCCGTGCTGCTTTACAACAAAAGCCGTGCCAACTCAGGCCTGGGTATCGAACAGCAGGCTGTTGGCGTCCTTGAGGTTCTGTGCCAGCTTCAACGCCACTTCGGACGGCAGCTGGCGAATGACTTCGCCGCTTTGACGGGCAATGACCTTGACCACCACCTGGCCGGTGGAGTCATCGATCGAGAAATTGAGTTGCCGCTCCGAGGCTTTCACGAATTCCTGGATGGCACTAACGGCCTGCTCGAGGACGGCACGGTCCGCAGGCGGGTCTCGCTTGTCGTCCGGCTCGCGGGCGGGCTGGACGGGCTCCTGGCGCTTGGCCGACGATGTCTCGGCTGCGGCAGGCGTTGCGTAGGACAGGCCCAGTTTCACGCTCATGTCCATGTCTGGCACCTCTTGTGAATGAAAAGACGAAAGGGGCGCGTCGCCGCACCCCTCCGTCAACTACTCGAGCGATCAGGATCAGCCCAGCAGTTTCAGTACCGACGACGGCAGCTGGTTGGCCTGGGACAGGATCGCGGTGGAAGCCTGTTGCAGGGTCTGCTGCTTGGTCAGCTCGGCGGTTTCGGCAGCGAAGTCGGCGTCCTGTACACGGCTGCGGGCAGCAGTGGAGTTTTCCGAGATGCTGTTCAGGTTAGCGACGGTGCTGTCGAAACGGTTCTGAACGGCACCCAGCTGGGCGCGCTGGCTGTCGACCTGGGCGATGGCGGCGTCCAGGGCCTGGATGGCGACCTGAGATGTTTTAGCGTCAGTGATAGTCAGGTTGGAAACGGTAGTTTCCATCGCGATCGCCTTGGCACCAGCGGTAGCACCATCCAGACCCAACGCCTCAAGCCCAGTACCAGCGCTACCGTCGGCAATGGTGATGTCTTTATCCGAGAACAGCGACAGCTTGCCATCGTCAGTCAGGCTGGCAGTTACACCGGTGCTGGCGCTGTTGATGGCCGATACAACGTTCTGAGCAGTAGAGCCTGCGGCGAACTTAACTTCAACGCCATTCAGAGTGATTGAAGTATCCTCGCTAGTTTTAGCCTCGGAGGTTCCAGCTGCCAACCCCAACTGAGCGAGCGATCCGCTCTGGGAGTTTGTCAACTTAACGTCACTTCCGTCCTTCGAGGTAACGCTAATACGACCGTCTGCGATTTTGGCGCTCGCTACGCCATTAGCACCTGCCAGTTGATCAATGACACTTTCAACAGTATCACCAGCGCTCCACTTAACACTGGTGCCGTTAACGGAAATCTCGCCATCTTTTGCCAGCAAATCCGTCTCGATAGTGGTCGAGCCAGTAGCCGCGCCTACGCTACCAGGAACAACAGCATTGTTACCAGCAGTCAGGCCTACGAGTGCCAAACCGCCAGCTGCTGGAGTACCTGTACCGTCTGCAAGAGCAAATGCTGCTTTGGACGTAATGGTCAAACCATCAGTATCGTTGTACGTAGCGGTAGCAGTTGCATCACCAGCGGTACGGAGCGCGCTTTGGATCTTAGCGGCAATATCCGCGCCCTTATCACCAGTAGTCAGCGTTACGTCTTCACCAGCAATAGTAAAACCTTTGCCATCATCGGCAGCACCTACGCCTCCGGTCATGGTAGCAGTAGCAGCCACATTTACAGTTGCAACAGCTGGCCCAGTAGTGAGCTTGGTACCCAGAGCAGTTGCAGTCAGCCCAGTCATTTCGGTGCCCGCTACAGTCGCCTCGCTGTACGAACCTTTCAGGCCAGTAGCGCTGATGTCGCTCATGCCAAACGAGATGGTTTCGTTGGCGTTGGCACCAATCTGGAAGCCAACGTTCTGGAACGAACCATCCAGGATATTACGGCCACCGAAGGTGGTGGTGTTGGCGATACGGGTCAGCTCGCCGGACAGGGCAGTGAATTCCTGCTGCAGGGAGGTACGGTCGTCATCGCTGTTCGAACCGTTGGCCGACTGCAGGGCCAGTTCGCGCATACGCTGCAGGATGGAGGTGGATTCCTGCATCGCGCCTTCAGCGGTCTGGGCGATGGAGATGCCGTCGTTGGCGTTCTTCACGGCAACGCTCAGGCCTTTGATCTGGCTGGTCAGACGGTTGGCGATCTGCAGGCCAGCGGCGTCGTCTTTGGCGCTGTTGATTTTCAGGCCGGAAGACAGGCGGGACATCGAAGTACCCAGTGCGTCGGAAGCACGGTTCAGGTTCTTCTGAACGCCCAAGGAAGTGATGTTAGTGTTAACGGTTAAAGCCATGACGAATTCCTCGTTGGATGGATACAGCGGCTTCCGGCCTTGGCAACCGCCGGGTGTGGCCTAGAGAACCTTCGTAATGGTTATCGTCGGCTGGCTCGGTTGCTTGAGGGCTTTTTGCAAAAAAAAATGCCATTACAGTGCCACCCCTGAAAAATCAGGGGGTTATGGGGAAGAAGCATGAGGACTCGGAGGCAGGGCCGGCCAATCGCGGGGCGAGCCCGCTCCCACAGGTTCACCGCCCCTCAGGACCAACGGTGAACCTGTGGGAGCGGGCTTGTCCCGCGATTTGGCCGAAAAACCCTAAGCATAAAAAAAGCGCCTGGCAGGAAACCCCACCAGGCGCTTTTTTCGACAGCCGGGATCAGTCGCGATAGAGAATCGCCGACCCCCACGAAAGACCCACACCGAAGCCACTGATGGCCACGCGCTTCCAGGTGCTATCGAACATGTGCTTCTGCAGCAGCAACGGCACGCTGGAGGACACAGTGTTGCCAGTCTCGAGCATGTCCTTGACGAACTTCTCGGGGTTCTCTTCCTCGAAGCGTCGCGCCACGGCGTCGACGATCGCCGCGCTGCCCTGGTGGATGCAGAACGCGTCGATGTCCTCGGACTTCAAGCCACTGGCATCGAGCAGCTCGTGCAAGTGCGCCGGCACCTTGACCAAGGCGAAGTTGAATACCTGGCGCCCATTCATGAAGAAGGTGCCATCGCTGACCTTCAGGTGCTCGGCACCCGAACCATCGGTGCCGAAACGGGCCTCGCCCAGCTGCCAGACCGCGTCCTCGCCCATCCAAGTGGCGGTGGCGGCGTCGCCGAACAGCATGGTGGTGTTGCGGTCTTCGGGGTCGACGATCTTCGAATACGGGTCGGCGGTGATCAACAGGCCGTTCTTCAGGCCGGTCGCCTGCATGAAGCCTTTGATGGCGTAGAGACCATAGACATAGCCGGAGCAGCCCAGCGACACGTCGAAGGCCGCCACGCGGGTGGACAGGCCCAGCTTGTCCTGGACGATGGCGGCGGTGTGCGGCAGGCCTTCCTCGTCACCGTTCTGGGTGACCACGATCAGCACATCGATCGACTGCGGGTCAAGCTCCGGATTGTTGGCGAACAGGGCCCTGGCGGCCTCGACGCACAGGTCGGAGGTTTCTTGCGCTTCATCCTTGCGCGGCAGGAAGGATGCACCGATCTTGCCGAACATGAACGCTTCGTCCTTGCCGAACTTCGCACCCTGGACGTAGTTGTCCAGGCCAGCGGTGGGCACGTAACTCGCGATGCTTTTGATGCCAATCATTCTGGCTTCCCAATGAAAACAGCCAAAGACCACCACTCGATGAATTGAGGGCGCCAAATACCGGGGCGATGCCACCGTGGGTTCGAGACAGGCCGACTACCAGGTACGCCGCTCGCACACCGGTAACAAAATGCTGCAGCAGCTGCTGCATAGAATACAGGGAAGATGAACGTTTTGACTCATTAGTCACATTGAAATGCTACGAAAGCCGTGCCAAGGGGCAGATGCGGCCTCTGTAGGAGCGGCCTTGTGCCGCGAAAGGGCTGCGTAGCAGCCCCGGCTTTTCAGCGTCACCACGGATATCGTCGGGGCCGCGGAGCGGCCCTTTCGCGGCACGAGGCCGCTCCTACAGGGGCGCGCCGGCTGAATCAGAGCTTGTTGAACAGGCTCAGTTGGGAGATGCGCGCAAAGGCCAGCTGCGAGGCCTCGAGCATTGCCTGCTGCAAGGTCAGGGTGATGGTGGCCGAGGCCATGTCGGTGTCGCCGATGGCGCTCTGGGTGCTCTTGTTGGCCAGGTCCAGGCTGGTATTCTCCTGCAGCTGGATTTCCAGCGAGTTGCCCCGCGCACCGATGGAGCCGCGGGTGATGTCGATACGCTCGCGGGCACTGGCCAGGTTGGAGATCGCCGAGTCGGTGGCCGACTTGAGCGCGGCTTGCGCCTGGGGGCTGTCCACCGGCTGCTCCAGGGCGCTGCGTAGCTGGCCCAGGGTATCGAGCACGTTCTGAGTGCGATGGGTGTTGGCGGTGACCGAGAACTGGTCGCCCTCGCCGGGCGGGCCGTCGAGCTGGAAGGTGACACCCGCCACAGTCAGGCTGTTGCTCGCATCCAGAGTACCCGTGGCCACCGGCTTGCTGTCGGCCGAATACGGTTGCGCATACAGGGCGAACTCAGTGTCGCTGGTGAACTTGATCACCGCGCCGTCACTGGGGAAGGTGCTGCGGTACTTGCCGCCATCGGTGATGGTGGTACCGGTGACCTGCACCGTCGAGGGGTTACCGGCGCTGCGGGTGGCGGTCAGCGTGTCGGGCTTGGCCTCGACGATGAAGCTGTGGTTGGCGATCGCAGTGTCCGGGTCGTCGCCTTCCTGCAGATTGATGTCGATCTCGAACTCGACACCACGCAAGGAAATGATATCGCCCCCTTCGGCGTTACGGTCGAACTTGCCGTTGGTCGGGGTTTCGCTGGTGACGTCGTTGCCCATAGCGTCGGTGACGCTGTATTCGGTGGCGCTCTTGAAGGTAATGGTGTACGGCTGCCCTGCTCCGAACTTGTCGTTGTAGGTGTTCACCGAACCCAGCAACCCCTGGGACAGACCGACACGGCCGTCGTCGGGCAGCGGCGCGGCCAGGTTCGACTGGGTGCGGCTGTTGTTGATGGCCTGGTCGAAGATGCTATAGCCGCTGTCGTTTGTGGCCAGGTGCAAGGTATCGGACACCTGCAGGCTGAGCTGGGTCTGGTCGCCGCGGTAACTGTAGGTGCCGTCGCTGTTGCGCACATAGGGTGGCGAGGACGTCTTGGAGCCGCCGAACATGTAGTCGCCATTGGCGTCGCGGGAGTTGAGCAGGCCGAAGATGTTCGCCTCGATCTCCTTGATCTCCTTGCTGATCGAGGTGCGGTCGGCGTCGCTCAGGCCGCCGTTACCCGCCTGGATCGCCAGTTCGCTGGCACGTTGCAGGGCGTCGTTGATGGTCGAGAGCACGCTCTCTTCCTGCAACAGCGCATTGTTCACCGTGGTCATGTTGGCGCTGTACTGGCCCAACAGCGCGCTCTGCTGCTGCAGCAGCAACAAGCGGGCAGCCCCCACCGGGTCATCGCCGGCGGTCTGGATGCGCGACTTGGAGGTGATCTGCTCCATGGTCTTGGCCGTACTGGAGAAGTTCCTCGAGTAGGTGTTGGCGTTGGTCTCATAGAACTGAGCAGTTGAAATACGCACGGTCAGCTACTCCTTCAGAGGGCGTTGATCAAGGTGGAGAAGGTTTCTTGCGCGGTCTTGATGATCTGCGACGACGCGGTGTAGTAGTGCTGGAATTTCACCAGGCTGGCGGCCTCGTCGTCGAGGTTGACCCCGGACACGGCGCTGCGGCTTTCGCGGGCAGACTTGAGCACGGCTTCGGTCGCCGTGCTGTCGATGCCGGCCTGACTGGCCTTGGCCCCTACCCGCTCGACCAGCGAGGCGTAGGCAGACGTGAAACTGATGCCACCACCGGAGCCAGTGCCTACGGTCGATTTGGTTTGCAAGCCGAGCAACGCATTGGCGTTGCGGTTATCGGACTTGCCCTCGGCGTTGAACGACAGGGTGAAGCTGTCATTAGCCGTCGGATTGCCGCCAATGGTCGTGTTCACGGTGAACGAACGCGGCTGGCCGTCACTGCCGATAATCGGGTTACCTGCACTGTCGAGCATGGGCACGGCGATGGCCAGTTCGTTGTCCTGCCCCGGGACGATGCTGCCCGTGCCGATCTGGGTGCCCTTGGCGTCGAACACCGCGTACCCCTGCGACCCATCGCTGGCAGCCTGGAACACCACGCGCACCGGCATCGAATCGCGGATGGACTTCTGGATCAGCGCGGTGTCGGCACCGCCGTAGATATCCAGGTTGTCGCCCAGCACCGGTTGGGTGATGGTGCCGGTACCGCCATTGCCGCTACCAGCCGTGGCGCTGATCGGGCCGGCGAAGGCCAGCTTGTTGGCATCGGTCAGGACGGTACTGATCGAGCCGGCCGCAGCCCGAGTAGGGATGACCTTGAAGCTGTCGCCAGCGGCCAGATTGCCGCCGTTGAGCTTGAGGCTGAAGCCGTCGATCACCGGCGCCGGGTCTGCATTGAGGTCGAAGCTGCCCATGTCGGTGCCGTCCGAGCGGCGCACGCTGTACTGGGTGCCGCTGGTGAACTTCACTTCGTAGTCGTAGGTGGTCAGCGCGCCGCTGTCGGCGATGGTCACATCGAGGTTGCCAGAGCCTGCGCTGTTATTGGAAGACGCCAGGCTGCGCTGGGCGATGGCCGTGGCGCTGTTGATGCTGGAGAACAGGCCGCCGCCGAACTGCCCGTTGATGTCCAGGCCCTGGCCCAGCTGGCTGTTGATGCTGTCAGCGACAACCAAAGCCACGCGCCCCAGCTCGTTCATCGAAGGCGTCAGCACATCGCTGCGATAGCGCAGCAAGCCACCGATCTGCCCCCCACTGACCACCGAGGTAACATCGGAGCTAAAGTTTTCGTAGTTGACCTGCAGACCGTACTGGCTTTTGTCCGCCACGCCCGGGGTGACCGACAGCGTGTTGGCACGGTAGCCGGTGACCAGCGACTGGCCGGTGCCCAGGTACACGTCGTAGTTACCGTCACGCTCCTGCACGGTGACGCCCACCAGCTCGTTCAACTGGCGCACAGCTTCGCTACGGGCATCGAGCAGGCTGTTGGGTGTGTTGCCGGAGGCGGACAGCTCGGTGATTTGCTTGTTGTATTCGGCGATGCTGGCAGTCAACTTGTTGACCTGGCCGGCCAAGGTGTCGAGCTGCGAGTTGATCACTTCGTTCTGCTGACTCAATTGGCTAGAGACCGAATTGAAGCGGTTGCTCAGGGTCTGCGCCTGGGTCAGCAACAATTGCCGGGACGCTACATCGCTAGGCTTGGCCGCAGCGGTCTGCAGGGCCGAGAAGAAGGCGGTGAGCACCGAACTGATACCGGTATCGCGGTCAGCCAGCAGCTTGTCCACGGCCGTGATCTGGTCCTGGTAGGCGACCGCGTCGGCCTGCAACGAGGTCGCGGTCTGCAACTGGTTGTCCAGGTAGGCACTGTAGATGCGACGAACGTCGGAAATGGTCGTGCCGGTACCCAGGAAGCCTGCGCCGATGTTCTGCACCGGCCCTGCATGCTGGATTGCCTGCTGGCGCGAATAACCGGCGGTGCCGGCATTGGCGATGTTGTTACTGGTAACCGACAACGCCGCCTGGCTGGCATTCAGGCCGCTCAGGCCGATCGAAATCAGGTTCGACATGCTTCAATCCTTATAAATTCGTGGTTCTGCCAGCCATGGCGTATTGCGGGGTTGGCTGCATCTGCCGAGCAATGCTGATGATCTTCTGCGCGTAGCCGGGGTCGGTCGCGTAGCCGGCCTTCTGCAGCTCTCTGGCGAACTGCTCCGGGTTATCGGCCGCCTTCACCGCATCTTGATAGCGCGCGTTGTTCTGCAACAGGCTGACCAGGTCGTGGAAACTGTCCTGGTAGGAGTCGTAGGAGCGGAACGCCGCGGTCTCCTTGACGAACTGCCCGCCACGAAATTCGCTGGTGATCGCCCGCGCATGCCCACCCTGCCAGTTGCCCGTGGCCTTGATGCCGAACAGGTTATGGCTGCTGGTGCCATCGGCATTGCGCATGACCGACTTGCCCCAGCCCGTTTCCAGGGCGGCCTGGGCCACCAGGTAGCGGGGGTCGATGCCGATGCGCTTGGCCGCCTGCTCGGCCATCGGCAGCATGGTGGCGACGAATTCGTCGCTGTCGCCGAAGGCCTTCTTCGGCGCCAGCGGTGGCTGGGCAACGGCACGGCCGAGAATGCGCAGGCCGTTATCCGGCACGGCGAAGGCGCGCGCGACCTGCTGCCCTTCGCGGGCTGGCACTGCGGCGGTGTTGCTGGTGGCCGCCGACGGCACGATGCCGGCCAGCAGGCGGTCGGTAAGCTTGCCCGGCAACGCCAGGCGGCGGGCATTGAGCGCCGCGACGTCATTGCGGGTCGCCGTCGATTCGCTGGTGTGCACCGGCTCGGCCACCTTGTTACCCCACAACGCAGGGGCGTGCCCCTCGATGCGTGGGAACGGGCTGGTATTGACGGATGGGCCCTTGTTCTTCGACAGCTGGCGCACCAGCACATCCTGCAAACCGATGCCGCCGCCCTCGCGCGACATGCTCACAGCCAACTGCTGGTCGTACATGTCGCGGTACTGCTTGACCGTCTCGGAGTTCATCGGGTTGTCGTCGGCCAGCACGTCGCTGGCCTTGCGCGAGGCTTTGAGCATCTCGCTGATGAACAGCGACTCGAACTCCTGGGCCACCTTGCGCACATTGGCGTCGCTGTCGCGATCACCGTGCTTGAGCGAGCTCAGGCGATTGAGGTCGGTATAGGCGCCGCTGTCGGCGTGTCCGGAGACCAGGCTCTTGGGAGTCATGGGCAGGCGTCCTCAGATCACGATCAGGTCGGCCTGCAAGGCGCCGGCCTGCTTCAGGGCTTCGAGGATCGCCATCAGGTCGCTGGGCGCCGCGCCGACCTGGTTCACCGCACGGACGATCTCGTCCAGGGTGGTACCCGGGCCGAACTTGAACATCGGCTTGGCTTCCTGCTGGGCGTTGACCCGTGAACGCGGCACCACGGCGGTCTGGCCGTTGGAGAATGGCCCAGGCTGACTGACGATCGGGTCTTCGGTGATGGTCACGGTGAGGCTGCCGTGGGTCACCGCCGCTGGCGAGACCTTGACGTTCTGGCCGATGACGATGGTGCCGGTACGCGAGTTGATGATGACCTTGGCCACGGCCTGGCCCGGGTCGATCTCCAGGTTCTCGAGGATCGACAGGTAATCCACCCGCTGGCTCGGGTCCATGGGCGCAGTGACGCGCACCGAGCCGCCATCGACAGCCTGGGCGACACCCGGGCCGAGTAGTTCGTTGATCTTGTCGACGATGTGCTTGGCGGTGGTGAAATCCGGGCGGTTGAGGTTCAGCGTCAAGCTGTTGCCCTGGTTGAAGCCGCTCGGCACGGCGCGCTCGACGGTGGCGCCGCCCGGGATACGGCCGGCCGACGGCACGTTGACGGTGATCTTGGAGCCATCCCGCCCTTCGGCGTCGAAGCCGCCCACCACCAGGTTGCCCTGGGCCACGGCATAGACGTTGCCATCGATACCCTTGAGCGGGGTCATCAGCAGGCTACCGCCGCGAAGGCTCTTGGAGTTGCCGATCGAGGAGACGGTGATATCCACCACCTGGCCAGGCTTGGCGAAGGCCGGCAGGTCGGCGTGCACCGACACTGCAGCCACGTTCTTGAGCTGCACGTTACCCGACCCTGGCGGCACCTTGATGCCGAACTGCGAGAGCATGTTGTTGAAGGTCTGCAGGGTGAACGGGGTCTGGGTGGTCTGGTCACCCGTGCCGTTCAGGCCTACCACCAGGCCGTAGCCGATCAACTGGTTGGTACGCACGCCGGAAATGCTGGCGATGTCCTTCAGGCGCTCGGCCTGGGCGCCGAAGGCACAGGTCATGAGCAGGGTCGCGGCGATCAGCTGCCTTACGTTGAACATGGTCATTCGACTCAGAAGGGCCAGAGCGGGCTGATGAAGAAGCGGTCCAGCCAGCCGGGCTGGCTGGCATCGGCAAAGGAGCCGGTGCCCGAGTAGGTGATGCGCGCATCGGCCACGCGGGTGGACGGCACGGTGTTGTCGGTGGCGATATCGTCGGCACGGATCAGGCCGGCAATGCGCACCAGCTCCTCGCCGGTGTTCAAGGTCAGCCATTTCTCGCCGCGCACGGCGATAATGCCGTTGGGCAGCACCTCGGCCACGGTGACGGTAATCGAACCGGTCAGGGTGTTGCCCTGGGTCGCCTTGCTGTCGCCCTTGGTGGCGCGCTCGCCGCTATAGCCGGCCTCCAGCGACAGGTCACCACCGCCGAACGGATTGTTGGTGTTCGGGGTGGTGCCGAACAGCGAGGTCAGGCCGATGTTGGCGTTGCTGTTCTTCTGGATCTGCGAACCTGCGTTCTTGCTCGCCGAGGTGCGCTCGTTGAGGGTGATGGTGATGATATCGCCCACCCGGAACGCTTTGCGGTCGGTGTACAGGTTCTGCTCGAAACCGGCCTGGTAGATCGAACCGTTGTTGGCCGCCGC
Source organism: Pseudomonas sp. NY15372 (assembly GCF_048068215.1). Classification (NCBI taxonomy): domain Bacteria; kingdom Pseudomonadati; phylum Pseudomonadota; class Gammaproteobacteria; order Pseudomonadales; family Pseudomonadaceae; genus Pseudomonas; species Pseudomonas sp. NY15372. The sequence goes on along the minus strand of NZ_JBLUPY010000006.1, from coordinate 13,106 downwards.
AGGCAACGGGGTGCGCGGCAACACCGGCGCGTAGTACGGGTCGTTGGGCTTTGGCGTCGGCGCGACGCAACCGGCCAACAACACCGCGCCCCCGAGGGCGAAGACGGACAACAGACGATTCATGACGCTTACCTCACGGTGTAACGGGCTTGGGGCTTACAGCTGCTGGGTGACGAACGAGAGCATCTGGTCGGCAGTGGAGATGACCTTGGAGTTCATCTCGTAGGCGCGTTGGGTGGTGATCATGTTCACCAGCTCTTCCACGGTGCTGACGTTGGAGTTTTCCAGGGTCTGCTGCAGGGTGGTGCCGAAGCCGTTCAGGCCCGGGGTACCGATCTGCGGCGCACCGCTGGCGGCGGTTTCCAGGAACAGGTTGTTGCCGATGGCCTGCAGGCCGGTCGGGTTGATGAAATCGGCGGTCTGGATGTTGCCGATGATCTGTGCGGCCGGGTTGCCGGCAGTGGTGATCGACACGGTGCCGTCCTGGCCGACGGTGAAGGTCTGGGCATCCGGCGGCACGACGATCGCAGGCTCCAGGGCAAAACCGTTGGCGGTGACGATCTGGCCGTCGGAGTTCAGGTGGAAGGTACCGTCACGGGTATAGGAGACGGTGCCGTCCGGCTGCAGTACCTGGAAGAAGCCGCGACCGTTGACGGCCATGTCCAGCGGGTTCTCGGTGGTCTGCAGGCTGCCTGCGGTGAAGTTCTTCTGGGTGCCGACGATGCGCACACCGGTACCGACCTGCAGGCCCGAAGGCAGCTCGCTGTCCTGGGTCGACTGGGCGCCGGGCTGGCGCTTGATCTGGTACAGAAGGTCCTGGAACTCGGCGCGGTCACGCTTGAAGCCGGTGGTCGAGACGTTGGCCAGGTTGTTGGAGATGACGGTCAGGTTGGTGTCCTGAGCGGACAGGCCGGTCTTAGCGACCCAAAGAGCCGGAAGCATTTAGTGTTCTCCTCGTGCGCCTGTTTTACGGCACCCGTTCAAAAGTGATTAGCCGATTTGCAAAACACGAGCCATGGCTTCATCGCCTTCCTTGGCCGCGTTCATCATCTTGACGTGCAACTCGAATTGGCGGGACAGGGCCAGTACCGAGGTCATTTCCTCGACGGCATTGACGTTGCTCGACTCCAGGAAGCCCGACACCACCTTGACGTTGACGTCGGCATCGGCCGGCTGCCCGCTGGTGGTGTGGATCATGCCGTCCAGGCCCTTGGTCAGGCCCTTGGTGTCCGGGTTGACCAGCTTGATGCGATCGACCTCGGCCATCACTCGCGGGTCTTCGCCCATGGCACGAATACTGATGGTGCCGTCTTCGCCGATCTCCACCTTCTGCTCCGGCGGAATCGCGATCGGGCCGCCATTGCCGATCACCGGCATGCCATTGCCGGCGCGCAATACGCCGAGGGCGTCAATGTTCAGGCTGCCCGTGCGCACGTAGGCTTCGCTGCCGTCAGGTGCCTGCACGGCGATGAAGCCGTCACCACTGACCGCCACGTCCAGCTCGCGCCCGGTTTCCACCAAGGCACCGGCGGTAAAGTCTGTAGCCGGGCGTTCGGTCATGGCAAAGGCACGCGCCGGAAAGCTGTCACCGAATACCGGCATCGAGCGCGCCTGCTCCAGGTCACGCTGGAAACCGTTGGTGGAAACGTTCGCCAGGTTGTTGGCATGGGCCCGCTGGGCCAGCGCGTTCTGGCTGGCACCGGTCATGGCCACGTAAAGCATCTTGTCCACAGTCTCTCCTTCTGCGCGCACCCTTGCCGCGCGCTTGCTTAGTAGGAATAAGCAAATATCGAACCAACGTTGCCAAGCCAGTGATTACGGGGGCTGTAGCGCCTGGCTCGACCTTGACCGTCAGTTTGTCGGCGAATCTTTGCCGACAGCGGCAAGGCACTGCTCAGTAGTCACGGCAACCGGCATTGTTGTATGGGCCGGCGTGACGCACCCAGCCTTCGCCCGGGTTATTGGCCGAGCACATGAAGCGACCGGTGGCCAGACTTTGCCATTGGTAGAAAGGCGCGGGGGCAGCGAACAGCGGCAGGGACAGGCACAAACCAAGCAGGAGTAGTTTTTTCATGGGCAAGGGCGCCTCGATAGCGAGCCCCCGGCGGCCAATCGCGGGACAAGCCCGCCCCCACAGAACATGGGAGCGGGCCCCGCTATCGGGCCACAAGAGAGACCCGCCCAATCATCAGGTCATCTGGATGATGGTCTGCATGATGGTGCTTTCAGTGGAGATGGTCTTGGCATTGGCCTGGTAGTTGCTCTGGGCCTTGATCAGGTTGACCAACTCGCCAGTGAGGTCGACGTTGGAGTCTTCCAGCGCACCGCCCGCGATCTGGCCCAGGGTACCGGTGCCAGGCTCGCCGATGACCGGCACGCCCGAGGCGTAGGACTCCTTCCAGGCGGTGCCACCCACTGGCGTGAGGCCCTGCAGGTTGGCGAAGTTGGCCACCACCACCTGACCGATCACTTTGTCTTGGCCATTGGTGAAGTTGGCGAACAGGTTGCCGCTCGGGTCCACGGTCAGGCCGGTGAGCTCACCGGTGGCATAGCCATCCTGGCTCTTGGCGGTGGTCGCGGAGGCTGCGTTGTACTGGGTGGTCGCCAGCATGTCCAGGGTCACGCCGCCCGTGCGCGCGGTAGCACCGTTGCCGACCCAGTCACCCGCCGCGTTCTTTTCCGCCGGCACCCAGCCATTGAGGGTGAAGGTCTTGTCATCGCCAATGTCCAGGCCACCGGGCACGGCACCCGAGGCCATGGCAGCGGTGTCCAGAGTTCCGTCGGACTTGAACGGCAGTTTGTTGACCAGCGGCGTATCAAGGCTTGGATCAGTCGGATTACGACCGTCGATGGTGGTGTACATGGTCCACGAGTTGGTGCCCGCGTCCTTGATGAAATACTGGTTCAGCTGGTGCGCATTGCCCTGGCTGTCGAATACGTCGGTGTTGAAGGTGTAGTTGTAGCTGTTGACATTGGTTGGATCGAACGGCGTCACGCTCGGCGTCGAGGCGCTGGAATTGAGGTTGACGGTTTCGGAAATACGACCGGTCGGGTTCGGCGAGAGGTTCGAGGTGTCGATCTGCAGGTTGGTCAACACACCCTGAACGATCTTACCGTCGGCATCGACCGCATAGCCCTGCAGGTTGGCGCCCGAGGCGTTGACGATGTAGCCGTCCTTGTCGCTGTAGAAAGCGCCAGCACGGGTGTAGATCTTCGAGCCATTGTCGCTCAGGGCGAAGAAGCCGTTGCCGTCGATGGCAAGGTCCAGGGCCTGGCCAGTGCCGTTGATATTGCCCGGGGTGAACATCTGCGATACCGCAGCGGTCTTCACACCGCTACCGACCGTGGTCTTGCCGGCGCTGGTGCCACGGATGGACGCCGAGTACTGGTCGGCGAATTCGGCACGGGAGGACTTGAAGCCCGTGGTGGCCACGTTGGCGATGTTGTTGCCGGTAACGTTCAGAGCCTTGTTCGCCGCGTAGAGCCCGCTCAGGCCAATATTGAAAGACATTTACTTGCTCCTTCTGCCGATTGCGCGGCGTTAGATTCCGATGGTAGTTACTTTGGAGATGCCGACCTTGCCGATGCCAGCAAGGTTGAGCATCATCTCGCCGCCGTTCTGGAAGCTGACACTGTTCACCGTCGCCGGCAGCAGCGTGGCGAGCGTCACGCTCTTGCCATCAACCGTGGTGCTGGCGGCGAAGGTGTAGTTGCCCGGGTCGACTTTCTCGCCCTTGTCGTTGGTGCCATCCCAGATGAAGTCGGCGGTACCGGCTTTCTGCGCACCCAGCTCGATGGTCTTGACCACGTTGCCGTCCTTGTCCTTGATGGTGACCTTGCCTTCGGTGATGTTCTGCGGCAGCACCACCTGGCCGGTGAAGCTCTTGGTGGTGTCGACCACCGCCTTATCGTTCTGCACGATCACCGAACGGCCGACCAGGGACGACGCTTGCAGCGCCTGGGAAGAGCCCATGCCGCTGAGGATGCCGTTGACCGACTGGTTCAACGTCTGGATACCTTCGAGGCTACTGAACTGCGCCAGCTGGGCGACGAATTCGCCGTTCTCCTGAGGGTCCAGCGGGTTCTGGTTCTTCATCTGAGTGACCAGCAGCTGCAGGAACGCATCCTTGCCCAGCGCACTGCCGGCAGTGCCGGTACTGCTGTCGGTCTTGGTGTCTTTCTTCTGCAGCGAAGTCAGGTAGGCGCTGCCGACATCAGTGGTGGAATTGGTCGTGGTCATGTCGATGTCCTATCACTGACCCAGGGTCAGGACCTTCTGCATCATGGTCTTGGCGGTGTTCATCAGCTCGGCGTTGGTCTGAAACGCGCGACTGGCGGAAATCATGTCGGCCATCTCCTCCACCACATTGACGTTCGGGTAGTAGACATAGCCGTCCTTGTTCGCCGCCGGGTGGTTGGGCTCATAGCGCGCCTCGAGGTTGCTCTGGTCCTCGACGATACCCATCACCTGCACGCCCTGCCCCGCCTCGCCCTGGTCCTGGAACAGCGACTGTCCGGCGCCGTCCTGGGCCTGCTGGAAGGTGGTGGCGAACACCGGATGGCGTGCGCGGTAGGTCTGGTCGATGCTCGAGGAAACGGTCTCGGCGTTGGCGATGTTCGAGGCGACGGTATTGAGGCGGGTGTTCTGCGCACTCATGCCGCTACCGGCAATGTTGAAGACACTGGCAAGGGACATGGTCACTCTCCGCGCAGGGCCGAAATCAGCCCTTTGAATTTACTGTTGAGCAGGGTGAAGCTGGCCTGGAAGCCGATAGCGTTTTCCGCGTAGTTCGATTGCTCCATCTGCGCGTCGACGGTGTTCTGGTCGATCGACGGCTGCATCGGCGTGCGGTACTTGAGGGTGTCGTCGCCCATGGCCAGGCCCTGGGCTTCAATGTGCCGGGTATTGGTACGGTCCAGGGCGATGCGGCCGTTCTGCTGTTTTTCGGCCTCGGCGGCGAGCACCGACGAGAAGTCCATGTCACGCGCCTTGTAGTTGGGCGTGTCGGCGTTGGCGATGTTGTTGGCCAGCACCTCGGCGCGCTGGGCGCGGAAGCTCAATGCCTGCTCATGGATGCCGAGCGCCTTGTCGAAGCTGATGCTCATGTCGGGGAAACCTTCGAAGGTTGACCGGAAGAATCGTGAGCAGGCTAGAGCAAGGTTTGTGCCAAGCGGCAGAGGCCCAGTAAAACCGGGGGTTGGGGCGTGGGCGGCAAAGCCGGATGCCAGAAAAGCGGCAATGGATTACCGCTTGGCGTCAGCAAAGCGGCAATGACCAATAACGAACGGGGGCCGCCTTGCGGCCCTTTCGCGGCACAAGGCCGCTCCTACAGGGTCACGCAAACCTTGCCAATGGCGAGTGCTCTGGAGCGGGCTTGTCCCGCGATGGGCTGCATAGCAGCCCCCATGAAATGGCCCAAACGGCTTAACTGACCGGTATTAGGCTTGCCCTTTCGTTCATTTGGCCTGGTAGATGATCCCCGGGCTGCACTGGACCATCTGGTAGTGGTCCGGCAACCCGTTGAGCGCCTCGGACGCGCCGAGGAACAGGTAGCCACCGGGCTTGAGGGTGCTGTGGATGCGCAGCAGGATGTCTTTCTTGACCTGGGCCGAGAAGTAGATCAGCACGTTGCGGCAGAACACGATGTCGAACTTGCCCAGCGCCGCATAGCTGTCGAGCAGGTTGAAGGAGCGGAACTCCACCCGACTGCGGATCGGTGCCTTGACCGCCCAGCGGCCCGGCCCCTTGGTATCGAAGTAGCGTTGCAGACGCTCCTGGGACAGGCCGCGGCCGATGGCCAGGCTGTCATATTCGCCGGTCTTGCAGTTGGTCAGCATCGACCCGGACAAGTCGGTGGCGACGATCTGCGCGCCCATCTTCAATTGCCCCAGGTTGCTGCGCTCGAACTCGTCGATGGCCATGGAGATCGAGTACGGCTCCTGCCCCGAAGAGCAGGCCGCCGACCAGATACGCAGGCGCTGGCCCGGGTTGTTCTTGATGAACTCCGGGATGACCTTGTTCTTGAGCACCTCGAAGGGGTAGGTATCGCGGAACCACAGGGTCTCGTTGGTCGTCATGGCGTCGACCACCTGCTCGCGCAAACCGCCCCGTGGCTGGCTCTGGATACGCTGCACCAATTCGCCCAGCGACTTGATGCCCTGCTGCTCCATCAGCTTGTTGAGACGGCTGGAGACCAGGTATTGCTTATTCTCGCCCAGCAAGATGCCACAGGCTTTCTCCAGGAAGACCCGGAACTGTTCGAAATCCAAATTACCCGTAGACAATGCTGCCGCCTCTTTCCAATCACTGGTGCCGGGGGCAGGCCCCCGGCGGTTTCAATGCGTCGCCTTGATCCGGTCGACCACCCGCTGGGCCAGGTCGTCCGGCTTGAACTTGGCCAGGAAGTCGTCGGCGCCGACCTTCTTGACCATCGCCTGGTTGAAGACGCCGGACAGCGAAGTATGCAGCACGATGTGCAACTTTTGCATGCGTGGATCGCTGCGAATCTCCGCGGTCAGGGTATAGCCGTCCATCTCCGGCATTTCAATGTCGGAGATCATCATCAGGAACTCCTCGTCCGGGCGCTTGCCCTCTTCCACCAGCTTGTGCAGGTAGTCCAGGGCCTGGCGGCCGTCGTTGAGCGCCACCACCTCGACCCCCACGGCCTGCAGGCAACGGCTGACCTGCTTGCGCGCCACAGACGAATCGTCGACCGTAAGCACCCGCAGCATCACCGCTTTATCCTGCACCTCGGCATCGATCACCCCGGCCGAAATCACCTCGGAGGCCGGCGATACCTCGGCCAGCACCTTTTCTACGTCGACGATCTCCACCATGCGGTTGTCCACACGAGTGACCGCCGTCAGGTAATGGTCGCGGCCGGTACCCTTGGGTGGCGGGTGGATCTCTTCCCAGTTCATGTTGACGATGCGTTCGACCGAATGCACCAGAAAGCCCTGGGTCTTGGTGTTGTACTCGGTGATGATCACGAAGCTGTTGCGTGTTTCTTCCCGCAGGCCGGGCAACCCGGTCGCCATCGACAGGTCGAGAATGGGAATGGTCGCCCCGCGGATGTTAGCCACACCACGCACCACCGGGTGGGACTTGGGCATCACGGTCAGCTCCGGGCACTGCAGCACTTCCCGCACCTTGAACACGTTGATGCCATAGAGCTGTTCGCCATTGAGGCGAAACAGCAACAGCTCCAGGCGATTCTGCCCCACCAGTTGCGTACGCTGGTTGACCGAATCCATGACTCCAGCCATGCCAGACTCCTCTAGTTTTCGCCTATGCACCGAATCGGCACGGGCTTTGCTTTTTTGAGCGCCATGTATATGAAAACGACATTTTTCCGACGTCTGACGCGCCTGCTGGGCGGCTCGCTGGCCGTGATCTGCCTGCTGGCCCCCGGCAACCGGGCGCTGGCCGATGCGGTTACCTTGCCTGAACAGCTTATCGGCGTCACCCAAGGGTTTCTTGAATTCACCGTGGAAGACTACCTGGCCACCAGCCAGACGCCGGGCCGCTACGAGATCCAGGTCAACCCCCTTGACCCGCGCCTGCGCATGCCGGCATGCAGCCAGCAGTTGGACGCTTCGCTGGAAAGCCCGGCGCAACCACTGGGCCGGGTCACGGTGCGGGTGCGCTGCGCCGGCAGCGCGCCGTGGACGGTGTTCGTCCCGGCCCAGGTGCGCCTGTTCCGCGATGTGGTGGTGATGGCCCGCCCGCTCAAACGCGAAAGCGTCATCGGCGAAGGCGACGTGAGCCTGCGCGAACGGGACGTGGGCACGCTCAACCAGGGCTTTCTTACCGACCTGGACCAGGCCCTGGGCATGAAGCTGCTGCGCCCTACGGTACTGGACCAGGTGCTCACGCCACAGCACCTGGAACAGGCCGAGGTGGTGCGCAAGGGCGACCACGTGGTGATCATCGCCCGCAGCGGCAGCCTGAGCGTGCGCATGCCGGGCGAAGCCTTGAGCAAGGGCAGCCTGTCGGAGCAGATACGCGTGCGCAACCTCAACTCCAAGCGAGTGGTCAAGGCGCGGGTGACCGGGCCGGGCCAGGTCGAGGTGGCCATGTAATATTGTCATTGCCTGGCAAGGCCCATCCCTGCAGGAGTGGGCTGGCCCCGCGATTGGCCCTGCCAGGAAAACGCCATGAAGGCTGGCGACAAGGAACCGCTTTTCCTAAACTGTGTCAGAAAACGGGTTATGTGAACTTGCGCACAGGCGCCGACAAATTCGCGCCTAAAGTTTTTTTCGGGTTGGCCGAAAACAAGGCAAGCGTCCAAATTCCCAGAGGTTTCTGAATCATGGTCATCGACTTCAGTCGTTTGAATAATGCGCCGTCCGTGACGGGTGGCGTTCGCGGCAATACCGCAACCGGCAACGCCGAAAAGGCCGGCGAAACCGGCCAGGCGAGCAAGCCCAGCGCCAGCGGAGAAACCGTACATCTCAGCCAGGAGGCCCAGCAGTTGCAGAAGATCAGCGACCAGCTGCGCGATCAACCTGAAGTCAACAGCGCCCGTGTGGCCCAGTTGAAGCAGGCCATCGCAGAGGGTAGCTACAAGGTCGATGCCGAGCGGGTCGCCAGCAAACTGCTTGATTTCGAAGCCCAGCGCTAACCCTTCGGGGCGCTGACTTCAAGGGACGCAACGAGCCAAGAGCCAGCCATGCACGACACCACCCTGCTGCAACTGATCGAAGACGACATCGCGCCTACCCAGGAGCTGCTCGAGCTGCTCGAGAAGGAAACCGTCGCCCTGCATGGCCGCGACATGCTGCTGCTGGAACAGATCCTGGCACGCAAGCAGTCGTTGATCGTCTTGCTCGAACAGCAAGGTATGCGTCGTAATCACCTGCTCACCGAGCTCGGCTTCACTGCTGATCGCGCGGGCGTGCAGGCGCTGGCCGCACAATCGAGCATTGGCGAGGTCCTGCTGCAACGACTGGACGCGCTCTCCCAACTGATGGATGCCTGCCAGGCCGCCAACGCGACCAATGGCCGGATCATCCAGGTGCAGCAGCTCGCCACCGCCAACCAAATCCGCATCCTCAATGGCGGCGATTCTCCCTCGCTCTACGACAGCCGTGGCGCCACTTCGCCCATGGCCAAGGCACGGGCTATCAGCCAAGTGTGATTACCGCTATCAAGGCACGAAGCATACTGGCAAAATGCCGTTACTTGCGTGTGTCGTTTTTGCCTGGAGAATGAGAACCCGTGTTCAATGAGACCGATGCCCCGCAACCGCCAAAGGTGCTGACCACACCGTTGGAGATCGCGGCCAACCTGCGCCAGCTGCAAGATAGCCATGATCCCTTGATCATCACCTTCCATGAGCGCAGCCAGCGGTTCCAGAGCTACGTGGTACACGTGGACCGTGACAGCAATACCCTGGCGTTGGACGAGATGATTCCGCGAGACGGGGAAAAATTCATCGAGAACGGCGAACCGTTCCGTATCGAAGGTTTCCATGATGGGGTGCGCATCGCCTGGGAATGCAACAGCGCGCCGACCATCACCGAGATCAACGGCCACCGCTGCTACCGCAGCGCCCTGCCCAGCGAAGTGACCTACCACCAGCGGCGCAACGCCTTCCGCGCCGCGCTCAAGCTGTCGCAGTTGGTCGATATCGTGCTCGACGGCGAAAAGCTCAAGGGCAAGGGCGCCCTGCGCGGCAAGCTGCTGGATATCTCCGCCACCGGTTGCAAGCTGCGCTTTGAGGGTAACGTCGAAGATCGCCTGCAATTGGGCCAAGTCTACGAGCGCTTTGCCGCCGCAGCCCCGCTGGGTATGCCGCAAGCGATGGTGGAACTGCGCCACCTGCACTTCGAGGAGCGCGCCAATACCACCTTTGCCGGGGTACGCTTCCACAACCTCAACGGCCAACTGCAGCGCAAGATCGAAAGCTTCGTGTACCAGTTGCAGCGTGAAGCACGGCGGTTCGACAAGGACGATTATTGATCCTTGCAGGGGCAAGAAAAACGCCACCCAATCGGGTGGCGTTTTCGTTTTTGCGGCGGCTCTGCCACCTAGATCGACTTATCGACCTCAGCCTGCGGCTCGGCCTCCTCGGCCTTGGTCTTCTGCTCCTCGGCCTCGGTATCCTCCGCCGCCACCGGCGCCTGCATCACCTCCTGCACGGTCGCCTCATCCACCCGCGGGTCGAGCGCCGCCGACAATGGCGAACCGGCCGCCGGCATGGCCACGTGGCCCAGAGGCGCGTCCTGCACCTGATGCAACCCGGTGACCGCCTTCGGTCGGATACGCCATACCAGCACCAAGGCGAAGAACAGGAAGAAGGCATACAGCATCTGCGGCCCGAGGGCTTTCATCAGCACCCCCGCCGCCAACGGCCCGATACAGGCGCCCACGCCATAGGTCACCAGCAGCATGGCGGTCAGCGACACCCGCCGCTCGCTTTCCACATGGTCATTGGAAAAGGCCACCGCCAGCGGATACAGGCAGAACTGCAAAAGCGAAATCAAAAAGCCGATGGCGAACAACAACTCGAGCGGCACACTGGGCAATATCGCCAGCGGCAGCGAAGCCAGGGCCAGGCCGATGGCTGCACTGCGAATCAGCACTGCGCGATCATAGCGGTCGGACAACCAGCCCAGCGGCCATTGCACCACCAGGCCAGCGAAAATGCAGCTACCCATGAACAGGCCGACCTGCTCGGTGGTCAGCCCCTGGTTGGCCGCATACAGCGGCGCCAGCCCGTAGAACGAGCCGACGATCAGGCCAGAACCCAGCACCGTGGACAACGACTGCGGGACACGCTTGATGAAGAACTTGGGCTCCATCGGTGCCGGCCGCAGCGGCGCCGGGTGGATACGCCGGGTCATCGCCACCGGCACCAGGCACAGGGCGAAGCACATGGCGACCAGCATCAGCAGCTCGGGGCCAAGCTCAGGGTGCACCACCAGGATCAGCTGGCCGAGCACCAGGCCCAGATAGGAGGCGATCATATAGCCGCTGAATACCGCTCCGCGGTGCTTCACATCGGCCTGCTCGTTGAGCCAGCTCTCAATGACCATGTACTGGCACATCATCCCCAGGCCGACGATCATCCGCAGCCCTACCCAGACCGGCAACCAACTGGTCATGCCATGCCCGAGCACGGCTGCGCAGACGATGCCGGCGCACGTGGCATAGGCCCGTATGTGCCCGACTCGGCCGATCAGCCGGTGGCCGATCTTGCCGCCCACCGCCAGGCCGAAGTAGTTGGCGGCCATCAAGGCACCGACCCAGAGGCTGTCCACATGGTCGGCGGCTAGGCGCAGGGCCAGGTAGGTACTGAGCAGGCCCGAGCCGATCAGCATCATCAAGGCAGCGAAATACAGCGACTGAAACGGCTTCCAGATGTTGCGCATACGTCCCGTCGAACTCCTTGGGTCAGATGGCGTTGGCTTGCAGGCAAGCATAAAAGCAAATTTGCCGCGGCGCAGGCCCCTGACGGCGAAATAGCGCAGCAGGGGCGCGTCCAGTGCCGGTCGTGTCGCGATCAGGCCTGTGCTGCCAGCACCCGCCGCTCCCAGGGCGTGATTTCGTCGAGGAAATCGGTCAGCTCCAGGGTCTTGGTGGCAATGTAGCCTTCGATGAACTCGCTGCCGAACAGTTCCCGCGCCAATGCACTGCGCTTGAGCCGCTGCAACGCGCCGTGCAGCGTACACGGCAGGCTCAGGTGCTCCGGCACGTCGAATTCCCCCTGGATCGCAGGCGTCGGCAGCAGGCCCTGCTCGATGCCGTGCAGGCCGGCAGCCAGGCTCGCGGCGATGGCCAGGTACGGGTTGGCATCGGCACCAGGCAAGCGGTTCTCCACCCGCCGTGCCACGGGGGAACTGGCCGGGATGCGCAGGCCGGCGGCACGGTTGTCTTCGGACCAGCAGGCATTGTTGGGCGAGGCGTACGGGTGGCACAGGCGCTGGTAGGAATTGACGTTGGGCGCGAACAACGCGGTGAAGTCGGCCATGCACGCTTGCAGGCCGCCGATGAACTGGTGGAAGGTCGCCGTCGGCTGTCCCGCTTCGTCGCTGAACACGTTGCGACCAGTGCCGATCTCCACCAGGCTCTGGTGGATGTGCATGGAGCTACCCGGGGTCCGCGCCAACGGCTTGGCCATGCACACCACCGTCAGGCCGTGCCGGAGCGCCACTTCCTTGAGCAGGTGCTTGAACAGGAAGGTCTGGTCGGCCAGTAGCAGCGGGTCGCCATGCAAAAGGTTGATCTCGAACTGGCTGACGCCCATCTCGTGCATGAAGGTGTCACGGGGCAGGCCAAGGGCGGCCATGCACTGGTAGACCTCGTTGAAGAAGGGACGCAAACCATTGTTGGAACTGACGCTGAAAGCCGAGTGGCCGAGTTCGCGGCGCCCGTCCTTGCCCACCGGCGGCAGGAACGCCTGGCCTGGGTCGGCATTGGGCGCGAAGACGAAGAATTCGAGTTCCGTGGCCACCACCGGCGCCAGGCCGAGGGCAGCATAGCGGGCAATTACGGCCTTGAGCTGGCCGCGGGTGGAAAGCCCGGACGGCACGCCGTCGAGTTCGACCGCATCGCAGATGGCCAAGGCCCGGGGCTCGTCGCTCCAAGGCAGGCGGTGAACCTGGGCGGGGTCGGCCACCAAGGCCAGGTCGCCATCGTCGCTGCCATAGAAGCGCGCCGGCGGGTAGCCGCCCATGATGCATTGCAGCAATACGCCCCGCGCCATCTGCAGGCGGCGCCCTTCAAGAAAGCCTTCGGCGGTCATCACCTTGCCGCGGGGCACGCCGTTGAGGTCGGGGGTGACACATTCGATCTCGTCGATGCCGGTCAAGCGCTCGGCGAATGAGCGCGGGGCTTCGGTCTTCATGACGCTGTCCTTGTTGTTGTGTGCTCGTCGGGCACAACATAGGCGCTGAGTGTTGAAAATATCAAGCAGCTCAAGGTTTCGATGTAGAAATTTATTAACACTCGAGGCGAACGCTGTATCAACCCAATCGCCGGCAAGCCGGCTCTCACAGAGGGTCAGCACTGGCCGTTTGTTCTGTGCTCGACAGCGCAGCCCAAAGGGCTGGGTGACCTCCCGCAACAAGCGTACACAGGGCCTGTGGGAGCGGGCTTGCCC